>DATMLR010000531.1:0-24293 GCA_035570015.1 Puia sp. | reverse complement strand
TTTTATTGGCAAAATCCTCTTTTAGTTTCTGGTATTCCGTCCTGATCCCGTTGAGGAATCCGGGCTTCTGCTCAGCATTGAGCAACGACCCCACCACCGTGACACTCCGGGAAGCGTCCAGCACATGAACCACGCCCTTCTGGAACTCCGGCGCGATCTTCACCGCCGTATGCATCCTTGAGGTGGTCGCCCCCCCGATCAGCAGCGGCACTTCAAAGCCCTGCCGTTTCATCTCCCTCGCCACATGCACCATTTCATCCAGCGAAGGTGTGATCAACCCGCTCAGGCCGATCACATCCACCTTTTCCTTCCTGGCGGTGTCGAGGATCTTATCCGCCGGGACCATGACGCCGAGGTCGATAATGTCATAGCCGTTACACCCCAATACTACTCCGACAATGTTTTTCCCGATGTCATGCACGTCCCCTTTCACGGTAGCCAGCAAGATCTTGGCCGCGCCTACCCCATCAGCACCAACCGTGCCCGCAGCCGCGTGTGCCAATCGGCGCTCCTCTTTCTCCTGTTCGATATAAGGCGTCAGGATCGCAACCGATTTTTTCATCACCCGCGCACTCTTTACCACCTGTGGCAGGAACATTTTTCCGCTGCCGAACAGATCGCCGACGACATCCATCCCCGCCATGAGCGGCCCTTCGATCACATCCAGCGGCTTGGGATATTTCAACCGCGCTTCCTCTGTGTCGCTATCGATATAATCGGTTATCCCGTTCACCAGCGCATGCTTCAACCGCTCCTCCACAGTTCCGTGCCGCCAGGCTTCATTCTTTACTTCTCCCTTTTCCTTTGCTTTTACGGTTTCTGCGAAGGCCAGCAGCTTGTCGGTGGTTTCCGGATTCCGATTCAGGATAACATCCTCACATAGCTGCCGAAGCTTTGGCTCGATCTCGTCATAGACCACCAGTTGTCCCGCGTTGACGATACCCATATCCATTCCGGCCTTGATCGCATAGTAGAGAAACACGCTGTGCATCGCCTCCCGCACCGGCTCATTCCCCCGGAAGGAAAAACTGATATTGCTCACCCCGCCGCTGATCCGGGTCAGCGGCATCAACGTCTTTATTTCTTTGATTGCTTCTATAAAGTCAACAGCATAATTATTATGCTCCTCGATACCTGTAGCAATAGCGAAGATATTCGGATCGAAAATGATATCCTCCGGATCGAACCCCACCTGCTCCGTCAGGATCTTAAAAGCGCGGTGGCTGATATCGACTTTTTTCCGCAATGTATCGGCCTGGCCGTTCTCATCAAAGGCCATGACGATGACCGCCGCGCCATAGCTTTTGCAAATGATTGCCTGCTCGATGAATTTGGCCTCGCCCTCCTTCATGGAGATAGAATTGACAATACACTTGCCTTGAACGCATTTCAGCCCCGCTTCAATGATGGAGAACTTCGATGAGTCGATCATGATCGGGATCCGAGCAATGTCAGGTTCCGCCTGCAGCAGGTTGAGGAAAGTTTGCATGGCCTTCTCCCCGTCCAGCAGTGCATCGTCCATATTGACGTCGAGGACCTGCGCTCCGTTTTCCACCTGTTGACGGGCAACGCTCAGCGCCTCCTCGTAATTTCCGTTCCGGATAAGCCGAGCGAACTTTTTGGAGCCCGTCACATTGGTCCGTTCGCCGACGTTTACGAAATTGGTCATCGGCCTGATGACGAGCGGCTCTAATCCGGATAAACGTAGAAAGGGTTTGATAACAACTTCAGGCATCTTATTTACAGACTGGGTTTGGTGGTTTAAGACTGGGTTTGGTGGTTTAAGACGGGTTTTGGTGGTTTAGACCAATTCCTTTTCAATGATTGGTAACGGCCTTGGCTTAATCCTGGCCACTTCCTGCGCAATATGCCGGATATGATCCGGGGTCGTGCCACAGCAGCCGCCGACGATGTTGACAAATCCATTCTCTGCCCATTCCTCAATAAAATGCGCGGTTTGTTCCGGCAGCTCATCGTATTCGCCCATGGCATTTGGAAGACCGGCATTCGGATACGCCGAAGTGTAGCAGGCCGCGATCTGGCTCAGCTCCTCGATGTGCGGCCGCATTTCAGCAGCGCCGAGCGCACAGTTAAGCCCGATGCTCAACGGCCGGGCGTGCATTACTGAAACATAGAAGGCTTCCAGTGTCTGACCGCTCAGGGTCCGCCCGCTGGCATCTGTAATGGTCCCGCTGATCATGATAGGGAGTTCTTTTATCCCCGAATCGCGGAAGTATTTTTTGATCGCAAAGATCGCGGCCTTCGCATTCAGCGTGTCGAAGATCGTCTCGATCAGGAGGAGATCGACCCCGCCCTCCACCAATCCCTTTACCTGCTCGTAATAGGCGGAAGAGACTTCATCGAACGTCACCGAACGGAACCCCGGATTGTTGACATCGGGGGAAAGCGAAAGGGTCTTATTCATTGGCCCGATGGCGCCGGCAACGAAACGCGGCTTGGCGGGGTTGCTTGCTGTGTAGTCGTCAGCGGCCTTTCTAGCCAGTCTCGCCGCCGCCACATTGATCTCGAACGCGCTGTCCTCCATATGATAGTCGGCCATACTGATCCGTTGCGCATTGAAGGTATTTGTCTCGATGATATCCGCCCCGGCTTCCAGGTACTCACGGTGGATTCCTTCGATGATCTGCGGCTGGGTGAGAACCAGCAGGTCATTGTTACCTTTTAAGTCCGAAGCCCAGTTCGCAAATCGTGCGCCGCGATAATCCTTCTCTTCCAGCTTATGCCGCTGGATCATTGTGCCCATAGCGCCGTCGATGACCAGAATGCGATCTTTTAGGGCTTCGCGAATAGTTGTACTGATGTCCATAGATGCCTCCTTTCTTTAGATTTATATCCGGGAGGTCAAACGCTTTTTCCGCAAAAAAATTTTCTGAACTGTTGATAACGAGGGAAATAACAAGGCTGGAAGGAAGGAGTTATTTCGGACGTTTATTAGTTCAGTGATTTTCACTTCGAAGCGCTGGCTCCGGCCACCCAGGCTGAACAATAAACAAATCCGCCTGAATGGACCACAAATATACAACAAAATTATTCATTATTCAATTCTCCGGGGGGCCAAGGCCCGGCCTGTCTCGCGGCGGGTCTTGCATTTCCCGGGAAATTCTAATTATGGCGAATTCGCCGCAGTTAAAATTTTTCGTCCAGGGACAACCTGTCTCAGGCGGCTGCGCATTGGGGGGTGTTGCCCGATCGCGGGCGCATGGGGGGTGCTGCCTGGTCGGGAGCGCATGGGGGGATGCTGCCTGGTCGGGGGTGCATGTGGGGGTTGCTCGATCGCGGGCGCATGGGACGATGCTGCCTGGTCGGAGGCGCATGGGGCGAGGCTTCGCGTGGACGGGGTTCGCGGGGTTAACCGCCGGTTCGGTAACTCTCTACGGGAAGGCGGTTGGTGATCGACCGCGCCAGCGTCATCTCATCGGCGTACTCCAACTCCCCGCCAAACGCGATCCCCCGGGCAATCGTAGTGATCCTCAATGGGATATCCTGTAATTTCTTTTGAATATAGTAGATTGTGGTATCTCCCTGGATCGTCGGGTTCAATGCAAAGATGAGTTCATGGGGCCGCTCTTTCCGGACCCGGCTTACCAACGTCTCAATATTCAGTTGGTCGGGCCCCACACCGTCCAAAGGCGAGATGATCCCGCCCAGCACATGATAAGTACCATTGAATTGCTGCGTACTTTCAATGGCTATCACCTCCCGAATGGTCTCCACGACACAAATCAACTCCTGCTTCCGAAAGGAATTGGAACAGATAGAGCAAATATCCCCGTCGGCGACGTTGTGACAGCGCTGACAGAACTTTATCTCCTGCTTCATCCGCACCAGTGCCTCGCTCAATCCCTGCACACTTGCCGGGTCGGCCCGCAGCAAATGCAGGACAAGGCGCAAGGCCGTTTTTTTCCCGATGCCGGGGAGGCGGGCGAATTCGGTGACGGCGCTCTCCAATAAAGCGGAAGAAAATTGCATCGGGTAAAATTACGAAAAATCATGGTGTCAAGGTGATATCCCGATCATTGTCCCAATTCGCTTTCACCGTAAATTTCTTCATCACCGTCACCACCCTTTCCGGCTGCCGGTGCTTACCAAAAAACTCCCCGGTGTCCCATTTGCCATTCCCATTGGTATCGTACAGGATCCGCAGCTCATAGTCGCCGGGCTTGAAGAGGATCTGACGCACGAACTTCTGCTTTCCAAACGGGTAGGAATACTTTAGCGCATCACCGGAATAAAACAAGAGCACCGGCTTCCTGCTCAGGTCGAGATTAAACACCCTGATCTGAACCTCCCCATATTCGATATCTTTCTTCGTCTTGAACGCGACCGTATCATCCTTCAGCAGCATCCTGCCCGCCGAATCCGCCGCAAACGCCTTGGCCAGGATCAGGTTGAACTTCGTATCCAACGGCCACACATACGCCAGGTAGAAATTCTTGGTAGTGGTATCCCGCACCCAGCGGTATTTATTCAAAGGAATATCTTTGAAGTTTTCATCCGTGAACCGGATCAGCGTGGAATCGAACGTCTTCAGCCCCGTCGCAAAAGTGATCTTGAACGTATCGAGGATATCGAACACCCCATTCGCGGTATTGGTCTGCATTTCCAGCCGTCTGTCCTTATCCCTTGACTTTTTAGTCGATTTGGTTTGATTGTTATTTCCGCCGGTACCCCCGCTCCCGCTCTTCGAAGAAGACTTGGTCTCCTGCAGCTCCTGATAAGCATACAAGGTCACCGGCGCGGTACTAAGTCTTACATCCACCGGCGCATCGGCAAATGCAAATAGCTGCGACTTGGAGAGATATTTGTGCGACCCCCCATCGTCCTTCATTGCATACACCGCATAACGCCCCGGCTCGATATGATCGAAAACAAACCGGCCATTAGTGTCCACCCTCGTCAGATAACGCGGCCGCTCTTTGATGACCGCCGAATCATCCAGCTTCTTTTCCAAGATGACCGCCAGGCTCGAATCCGGCTTGCCCGTTAGTGCAAGCACTACATTTCCCGCGAACTGCCCAGAGTCGATATGGTCCCCCGTAGAGAAGACGTAGGTGAAATTGCGCAGGATATTGCCTTCATTCACATCTTTGATCCCTTTATAGAAATTGAGGGTATACGTGGTATTGGGTAGCAGGGTATCTTTCAGCTTGACCGTCACCGTCTGGAGATGGCCGTCTGAGAGCGGTTCAATCTTTTGGACCGGGTTCACGACCAGCTCTGTCCGGATGTCCTTGACGTCAATGTATTCATCGAACCTGAAGACGATCTTGTTGCCGCTGACATGTTTGCTGAACTCTACAGGGGCTGCTGTCAACAATACAGGGGGAAGCGTATCCTTCGGCCCACCGGTAGGAGGGATAATATTGGCGCATCCCATATGCGTGGCAGCGCCGGCGAAAAGGACCAACGAAAAAGAAAAAAGCGATAGCGCGTCGCGGAGCTTCATGCTGCAAACATACTAAATCTCCTCCTCCACTGAGTCCAACTCATGGAGCGCAACCGCCAGATTGTTATTTTTAACAAAATTACACCAGTGGCAATCCGGCTTCCCGCAGCCTGTATAAAATTCACGGTTCTGGATCTTTTCCCATACCGTTACAATCTGCTGCGTAACCGTTGTAATATCCTCCGGGGTGATCGTAATCTTCACTTTTCGGTATTCTTTCTTCCGGTCCGGTTCGACGAAATCGAATTCCGTGGCAATCACCTTCCAATCTTTTTGCTCATAGCCATCCACCAGGATCTTATAGAAGACCGCCTGTCGCCAATAATCACCCCCATCCGGATTCCGCTCACCGGGCGGCGCCAGTTTTTCGCGCGCCCTGTCCACATCCCCGGTCTTATAGTCGACGACCGTGACTTCCTTGCCCTGGAATTCCAGCTTGTCCAGCTTTCCTTTCAACGGTACACCCCGGACGACGACGTTCCGGATATTGCGCTCAACCGCCACGATCCGGTTCCACTGCCGCAGGTATTTGTCATAATAATTGGCCAATACCTCCAGTCCATATTCCATCCGCCGCGCAAAAGCCTCCCGGGTAAAGATCTCCCGGTGCCGCCCCATATACCATCTGAAATCATTCAGCATCTCCTCCTTCGTCGGGAATGCCTCTGCCGCATGCTCCTTCATCTTCTCGAAGAGCCGCTGCAGCGCGAAGTGCACCGCGCTCCCGAATTCGGTAGCCTCATTCTTTGGCGAAGGGATGCGGATAAGATTGCGGTAGTAGAATTCCAGCGGGCATTTGAGATAGTTGTTCAGCGCCGTCACATTCATTACAAACGTCGAAAGCATCCGGCCGACGAAATCTTCCTCCGCCGCCCCGATCTCGGGGGCGATCACTTCACTGAACGGCAGTGCGTCGAAGGCCGCCAGCTCCTCCTCCGGGATCACAACCTTTTCTACCGGCAGGGTATGCTGATCCAGGATCTCAGCGACGAAAACGGACGGCTCGAGCTCCTTCCCGTCATCCCTGAACCGCGACCAGGAAATAAAAAGGTGCCGCTCCACCCGGGTCAGCGCGACGTAGAAGAGGCGGCGTAGTTCTTCTTCGTCGCCCGTCGAAGATTTGGCGGAGGCGGGATCACCAGCGCGCGCAAAAAGTGTATCGGGATACTTATAGCCGCCTCCCGGCCGTCGCTTTTTCTCCCAGATCGCCGAATTGCAGCCCGCAAAAAACACATATTCGAATTCCAGCCCTTTGGAGCCGTGCGCCGTCAGCAGGTTGACCGCCTTTTCACTGCCGGAGATCCGGACCAGCGGAAGCGTCAGACCATTGTCCTTCATCAGATCGATCATCTGAATAAGCCGTTCAAGGTCAAGGTCGGGATTGCGCCGCGATTCTTCCCGGATGAACTCGAAAAGGCCTGTCAGCACCTGCATCTGCCCGATCTTATCCGGACCGCCCAGCACCTGGCCGAGGATACCGGTCTCCCGGATAGTATTCTCGAACAAACCTTGCAGCGTTACATTGGTCACGTCGCCTATCAGTTTCTCCAGCACCCGGCTGGCCCTCTTCATGCTCTCGGGCAGACCGGCGTCGAAAAGGTCCTTTGCCGGCCGGTTCGCCTTCTCATAAAGGAGGCGCCGGAGCGATGTCCGCTGGTCGCTGAACTGTCTGTCTGCCACCTCCACGGATAACCGCGCAATCTCGATCGGTTGGATTCCCCAGCAATCGAAATGCAGGATCTCGAACAACATTTCATCGCCGCCATAGGGGGCGTCGTGCTCTGCTCCGAGGAATCTAAGCAGCAGCAGCACCTTCTGCGCAAGCGGGACTCCCAGCAGGTCCAGGCTTCGTTTACTGTAGACAGGTATCTTCTTCAATTGGAGGAAACGGGCCAGTTCTTCACCATATTTGTTCTCCTTATAGATAATGGCGATCCGTCCTGGCGCCACCCCTTCAGCCAGCAGTCGTTCCACCTGCAGCGAAATATGTGTCATTTCCTGCCTTGGGCTCAGGTATTCCAGAAGGCGCGGCGGATCAAGGAACCCGCTGACCGCTGGATGGCTGGATACCAGATTTTTGGTGAGACCGGGGATCTGACCCACCAGCCGCTCCTGGTTGCGTTCGATCAGCGTCCGGGAGATATCCAGGATCGGCTGCGTTGACCGGTAATTGCTGGTCAGCACGACAGTCAGCAGGTCCTTTTTGTAATCATGAGCGAACTCCAGCATATTCTCCACGTTGGCGCCCTGGAAGCGGTAGATGCTCTGATCGTCATCCCCCACCACGAACACGTTTGGTTGATCCCAGTAGCTGATCAGCAGACTGACGAGCCTGTTCTGGGAGCCGCTGGTATCCTGGAATTCGTCGACAAGAATATATTGATACCGCTCCTGGTAAGTCGCCAGCAGGTCTTTGTTTTCTTCAAAAGCGCGGATCACCCAGTTGATCATATCGTCGAAATCATACCGGTTATGCCGCCGCATCAACTCCTGGAAAGGCTGGAACTCACCGACCGCCGCCCGCAGTTTATCCATCCGCTCCTTTTCCTCAGCGATCTTGTCCGTCCGCAGATCCCCTTTCTTAAATTCCTTCGTGGCCCGCTTGGCAATGAATTCCTCCTTCTCCGGCAGGCCCCCCAGATATTCATCGATCTTTCGGTTGATGAACTCCGGCGTCCAACCCTCCCGTTTCATCGTAGAAAAAAGGCCCTGCAGATTCCCCATCTCGAAATAAACGTCGCCGCGATATCGTTTAAGGGGATGACTTTTTGTCCATCCGTCGATCAGGACTTTGAAGAGCTGGATGCGCTCGAGTTCGGATATAGGGTCCAGCACGGTTTTTTCGAAAAGCGGCAGATTTTCCTGGATAATATCGTTGCAGAAGGAATGGAAGGTATGAATATGGACTTTATAGGCATCGGGGCCGATAAAGGACAGGAGCCGGCGGCGCATGGCAATCGCGCCTGCATCGGTATAGGTCAGGCAAAGGATGGTTCCGGGCGCCGTATCCGTCTCTAAAAGGATCTTGCCGATTCGCGCCGCAAGAATCTGTGTTTTGCCGGTTCCGGGACCGGCGATGACCATTACCGGCCCCTCGATGCTGTCCACCGCCAGCCTTTGTTGATCGTTCAGTTTCCGGTATTCCTCCCGGAAGCGATCCCTGAGCGTTTCCCGATTTATCGACATATTTCAAAGGTACGTAGGTGACCCGGTCGGAAAAAATTGGCACCGCGGATGGGAAGGACAGGCATCGCGGATGGGAAGGGGAGGCACCATGGATGGGAAGGACAGGCGACACGGATGGGAAGGGCAGGCGACACGGCTGAAAAAGCCGGCTGTCCCGGTCGGAAAAAGCCGCAAGGAGTGTCCGGATTAACATAAAAAATGCGAAAAGGAATTGGAAAATGTCTTAATATGGGAATAAATTCGCTGATTCCGCGTTAATAATCGTATCCAATGACTACGCAAATATGAAAAGCCATCACTCTTTTAAAGTCTTTATTGTTGAGGATGACGTATGGTATGGTTCCATGCTGCAGCACTATCTGTCCCTGAACCCCGAATACGAAGTAAAACGGTTCGAATCGCCCCGCGATTTTTTTGCCCAACTGCATGAGAATCCAGATGTTGTAACATTGGACTATTCCCTCCCCGATTGTGATGGCGCCGAAGTGCTCAAGAAGATCAAGGAACACAATCCCGATATCCGCGTGATCGTGATCTCCGGCCAGGAAGACGTGGCCACCGCGATCAATCTACTCAAGAACGGGGCGTTCGACTACATTGTCAAGGACGACGATACCAAAGACCGGCTTTGGAACAGTATCCTCCATTTACGGGAGATCAGCAACCTGAAACAGGAGGTGGAGACGCTAAAGACCCAGGTGGGACGGAAATACGATTTCTCCCAGATGATCCTCGGAAAGTCCGAACAGATCGAAAAGGTCTTTTCCCTCATTGAAAAGGCCGCAAAAACAAATATCACCGTAAGCGTCACCGGGGAGACCGGTTCGGGGAAGGAAATGATCGCTAAGGCGATACATTATAATTCAGACCGGCACAAACTACCTTTTGTCGCCGTCAATGTCGCCGCTATTCCAAAAGACCTCATCGAAAGTGAGCTTTTCGGCCACGAAAAAGGCGCGTTCACGGGCGCGGTAACCCGCCGGATCGGCAAGTTCGAAGAAGCCGATAAAGGCACCCTCTTCCTCGACGAGATCGGCGAGCTGGATATCAACCTACAGGCAAAACTCCTACGCGTCCTCCAGGAAAGAGAGATCACCCGCATCGGCCACAATGTCGTGACCAAGATCGATGTCCGGATCATCGTCGCGACGCATAAGAATCTCCTGGAAGAGGTAAAGAATAAGAATTTCCGCGAAGACCTTTACTATCGCCTCATTGGCTTACCGATCTCCCTGCCGCCGCTCCGGGAACGCGGCAACGATATCCTGATCCTTTCGAAGCATTTCATCGACGCCTTTTGTAAAGAGAATAAGATCGAAAAGAAAACCCTGGCGCCCGACTCCCAGCAGAAATTATTACAATATCCCTTTCCGGGGAATGTCCGCGAACTGAAATCGGTGGTGGAACTGGCCGTAGTAATGGCGGATGATGAGATGATCCAGGCCGAGCACATCACCCTCAACACCTCTGCCAGCATTGCCGACTTGCTGAATAAGGAAATGACTCTTAAGGAATTTGAGATACAGATCCTGCAGCATTACCTGGACAAATATGAAAAAGATGTTTTGCTCGTCGCCAAAAAGCTGGATGTCGGTAAATCCACGCTGTACCGGATGATTCAGAACGGCGAGCTAAAGATGAAATGACCTAAACCCAATCAACAATTACGATAGGCCATGCCGTTAGAAAGCAGCTTTTTTGAGGAAATTCTCGACAAGGTCCCTGCGGAGATCCTCGTTGCGGATGCGGAATACCGCTTTCTGTATGCGAACCCGCTGGCCGTGCCGGACCCTGCCGTCCGTGAGTGGATGATTGGGAAAACCAATGAAGAGTATTGCACCCACACGAGCCGGCCGGTAGCCATGTCAAGAGCGCGCAGGATGGTGTTTGAAAAGGCGCGCCGCACCAGGAAAGCAGTGGAATGGTCGGAATCTGCGCAGGACAGCGAAGGCATCGTCCAACACTTTCTCCACCGCATCAACCCCGTTTTCAATTCAGAAGGGAAATTCGTTCAAGTTATTATATATGTCGTCCGGATCACAGAGACAAAGGAGTTCGAAGAGAAGGTAAGAGTGCACGAGAAACGATACCGGGACCTGTTTAACCATAGCCAGGCGCTCATCTGTACCCATGACATGGATGGGAAGCTGTTGACGGTCAACCCCGCTACCTGCAAGATCCTTGGCTTCGAAGAGCAGGAGATGCTCGGCCGCAATCTCGCGGAATTCATTCCCGAAAAGCACCGGGAAAGATTCGAAGAGGAATACCTCAAACCAATCCGGCTCAACAACAGTGCGATCAGCGGGGAATTTTGTGTCCTTAGCAAGGCCGGGGCAGAGATATACCTCCTCTATAAGAACTACAGGCGGGAAGAACCGGGTGCAGAGCCCTACGTGATCGGCTTTTCACAGGATATCACCGATCGGATAAAGATGGAAAAGGAGCTGCGGTTCACCAAACAGCTCACCGACGAAATAGCGCGGGCAAAGGAGTCTTTCCTCGCTCACATGAGCCATGAGATCCGTACGCCCATGAACGGCATCCTGGGCATTGCCAGCCTGCTGAGCAAGACTCAACTCGAATCCCAGCAACGCAACTACCTGCAGCTCATCCAGGAGTCCGCCAATAACCTCCTGGTGATCGTCAATGACATATTAGACCTGGAGAAGATTGTGGCCGGCAAATTGCAGCTGGAAACGATCCCATTCAAGATCGTGGACAAGATCGCGACGACGATCCAATCCTTTATCTATCGGGCAGAGGAGAAGGAGCTGGGCCTGATCTTCCAGAATTTCATCCCGGCCGAACTGGTGGTGAAAGGAGATCCTTACAGACTCAGCCAGGTATTGAATAATATCCTCAGCAACGCCTTGAAGTTTACCGAGACCGGCCATATCACGATCGTAACGGGGATCAGGGAAAACACCGGAGAAACAGTCATTGTCGAGATCACCATCAGCGACACGGGGATCGGGATTGTCAAGGAACGGCTAAGCACGATTTTTGAGCCATTTGAACAGGCCGACGCTACGATCTCGCGTAAATACGGGGGGACTGGCCTGGGTCTTGCGATATGTAAGAATATGATCGAGATGCAGAGCGGCGAGCTGATGGTCGAAAGTGAGGAAGGGAAAGGATCCAGCTTCACCATCCGCCTCCCTTACCAGGTCAGTATCGAGGAAGAGAGGGTTAGTGAGGTAAAGCAGGAGATCGATTATAAAAGTCTCGGCCCCCGAAAGGTATTGGTGGCCGAAGATGTAGAACTCAACCAGTTCCTCGCCCGCCACATCCTCGAATCGTGGGACTTTGAGGTGGTGATCGCAGGAAATGGGCTGGAAGCCATCGAACAGCTCGGAAAAGATGCGTTTGACTGTATATTAATGGACGTACAGATGCCGGAGATGGATGGGATAGAGGCGACCCATCATATTCGCAGCCTGTCTGATCCGGTTAAAGCAAATATCCCTATTATTGCACTCACGGCAAATGCCTTGAAAGGCGACAGCGAAAAATACCTGGCAGCGGGAATGACCGATTACCTGGCCAAACCTTTTGATGAGGAGAGATTGTTTAGAGTGATTTCGAGGAACCTGACCAGGACCGCACCCGCTTCGACCGCCTCTGCCTCCGCCCCAGGGCCCGACATACCACCCGCCAAAACCTCTTCCGATGATAGCAGAACAGTCAGCACCCAAAAAAACAACCATAACAACATGTCATCTGCCAATCAAAGACTTTACGACTTGACGATGGTACAATCCGTATCCGGTGGTGATGAAAGCTTTATTAAAAAAATGGTCGCATTGTTTATCGAAACCGTACCTCAGAACATGCAAGACCTCAAGAATGCCCTGCAGGCAGAGAATTGGGAACAGGTAGGCAAGACAGCCCACAAGCTTAAATCGACGATCGATTCGATGGGCATCAAATCCATCCGGCAGGAGATCCGGACCGTGGAAGCCAACGCCAAACAAATGGAATCCCTAGCCGAGATCCCCGGGCTGGTGGGTATGATCGATAACGTGATCAAAGAATGTATCGGCCAGTTACAGGCCGAAGTGTTGAATTGATATTGGAGGTGTTGAATTGATATTGGAGGCGCCGGGCCCCATTGAATTGATTCCCAATAAATAACAGATTATTCCCAAAACGAGAGCGAATTAGACCGATTAGATATTCTTACCAATTGATTATCAGCGAAATATAAGGGTTTTTTTTCTGGCACCATTTTCCGGGTTTTCTTCTTGCACCAGACCAGACAACAAATGGAACCAATAAACCAACCCGTTATTTTCGTGGTCGAAGATAACATTATCTATCAAGGCCTTATCGCTAAGGAGCTCGAGACCCTCAGCAGCAACCTCCACTTTTATACCAATGGAGAATCCTGCATCTCAAATTTGAGCAAACGTCCCTCCGTCATCGTCCTGGACTATAACTTAGATGGGCAAATGAATGGCCTCGATACCCTCCAGCGGGTTCGGGACTTTGACCCCAACGTCTATGTTATCCTCTTCTCCAGCCAGAAGGGTTTGAATACGAAGGAGGTCTTCCTGCAGTATGGCAGTTTCGATTTCCTTGAAAAGAATAGTCTTTCCCTGCGGACCTTACGCCAGATGGTCGATTGTGTGACCTCCGGCAATGGCAAGACAATAGAGAATTAATCACTCCGGGATCATCGCATCAACAAGCGGACTCACCCTGGAATCATCGCATCAACGCGCGGACTCACCCCGGAATCCGCGAAATATATTTTTCGATCTCCTTGATCTGGCTGACGATCTGTGGGGTCGTCGGTTTCAGCGCCTTTGCCTTCCGAAAGAAATCCTTCGCTGCCCTGAACTCCCGCTTCGTCATCATGATGGAACACAATTGCAGGAACGCCGCCGCCTGATTCTCCTTGTCAGGGAGTCCTTTGCGCAGTGCCTGCCGGATGTAACTTTCCGCTTGCCGGATATCATTCTTCTGCATGCAAAGCATCCCCATCTGCAACAGGCTGGCGCCCTCCGCCTCTTTCATCGGCATCCCGAGGTCAAGGCCCTTTTTCATGTTCTTTTCCGCGCCGGCGAAATCCTGCTTCATCATCGCGATATTCCCCTTTAGCGTGTAGTATACGGAACGGATAGGTTTATACAGGAGACCCGGAAATCTGATCGAATTCAGGACCTTTTCCGCCGCATCCATATCGCCGGACTCCATATGCTCCTGGATCAGCCGCAAGGGCCCGAAAAAGAAATAGCCAAACAGCAGCACCAGCGCTACGAAATACAGCGGAAAGGCCGGCCAGAACCCGGCATAGTAATTCGTCAACGCGCCCAGGATCACCAGCGCGACCGTAACCTGCAGGCGGTACTTGATTAGTAG
Organism: Puia sp.; assembly: GCA_035570015.1. Lineage (GTDB taxonomy): Bacteria > Bacteroidota > Bacteroidia > Chitinophagales > Chitinophagaceae > Puia. Next base: position 10,276 of record DATMLR010000531.1, on the reverse strand, counting down.
GTTGTAGAACTTCATTGGACTGCAAATATACGCGTTCGGCCCCCTCTCGGGCCGAAGCAGCTAAAATTTATCGTCATTGACCTCGATCCAGTAGCCGTCCGGATCCTGCAGGTAGATCTGCTTGACCTGATCGGGCCGCACCTGTGGGGTCTTGGTATTCTGCGCCCAATTTCCGTACTTGATATTCATCGCATCGAGATGCTTCGTGAATTCATCCATCGATGGAACACTAAACGCGAGATGAATATTGATATCATGGGGGATATCCTCTTTTGCGCCCGAGACCACATGAAGCTGTCCATGCTCCGAGATCCGAAACCACACATGCTTGCCGTCATGGAACGGCTCCGATATCCGTTTGAGTTCCAGTACCTTTTCGTAAAAGTTCGCTGCCCGGTCGAGGTCCGTTACAAAGATGGTTTGATGGCTGAAATGCGGGCCCTGGGCGGATGCGCGCGCGATGGGCGCTAAGGTCATCCCGATCAACAATATGGACATCATCGTTCGAGTCATAGCTTTTGATTTTAAGACGGTGAAGATCAGGAATTCCGGTGAATTCCGGCCTGCTAAGAAAAAATTGTGCTATTTTTGCGGCCCCCGTGGGACGGTCAATTGGCCCCGCCGAGGTGCCGCCCAAGGATTGGTCCTGTAGTTCAATGGATAGAATAGAAGTTTCCTAAACTTTTGATACAGGTTCGATTCCTGTCAGGACTACTCTCCTCCCCAACCCGCTGAGACATAGCGGGTTTTTATTTTGTACAATGTTGAATGTTCTCCTATTCCACCAGATGATATGGTTATTGTGCAATACGGTTACTGTGCAATGACCATACAGTACCCCAGCCGATGCCCGTTCCTGCACGATCACTGTATCGAAACCGAACATCATGGTCTCTCGCAGGCCTTGACAGAAGAATGGTCTTCAAGACTTTATATACCCGGCACTCTTTTGGGGCCGTCCTGATGATTTGGCCGCCTTACCCGTCATAAAACCGATCACCCCATGTTCTGCAACTATCTCAGGATTGCCTTCCGCAGCCTCAGGAAAAGCAGGGGCTTTACCGCTCTCAACATCATCGGCCTCGCTGCCGGCCTTGGTGTCTGTCTGCTGATCGTCCTGTATGTCACCGATGAGCTCAGTTACGACCGCTACAACGTCAACGCCGACCGCATCTATCGGGTCGATGAGGATGCTTATATCAACAACACCAGATTCGTCTCTGCCAACACCTCCAAATTTTTCGGCCCCGCTCTCGTCGCTTCCTATCCGAAGATCCAGCAGATGGTAAGATTCCGCAACCCGGGCGACCTGCTGGTGAGGAAGGGCAATGACCACGTCCTCGACCACCACTTCACTTTCGCCGACTCGACGATCTTCAAGGTCTTCACGCTGCCGATGATCGCCGGCGACCCCAATAGCGCCCTCAACAATCCTCATTCCATCGTGATCGACGAAAGTGCCGCCCGCCGCTATTTCAACAGCACCGATGTCATCGGCCGCACGCTGGAGGTAGGTTATGGCAATACGCTTCTCAAGATCACCGGGGTCATCCGGGACATGCCGGAACAGTCCCAGTTCCATTTCAGTTTCATTCGCCCCCTCCGCGAAGTTTACACTTTTAATAGCCCCAGCGACAACGACTGGTTAAGTAGTAATTATTATACCTATATCCTTGTTCAACCCGGCACCACGCGAGCCGAGGTCCAGAAGGATGTAGACGCAATCGTCAACCTCAATGTCGGCCGGGCTCTACAGGAAATGTTCCACGTTTCGGTCACCGACCTCGGGAAAGCGGGTAATCATTTCCGGTACCCAATCATTCCCCTCACCGACGTGCACCTCTATTCCAATAAGTCTTATGAGCTGGAAGCCAACAGCAATATCCAGTTCGTATACATCTTCTCCGTCATCGCCGTGCTCATCCTTCTGATCGCCTGCGTCAATTTCATGAACCTCAGCACCGCCCGCTCTGCCAATCGCGCCAAGGAAGTGGGTATCCGCAAGGTCGCCGGCTCGACAAAAGGACATCTCATTGGCCAGTTCCTCACCGAGTCCGTCCTGCTCAGCCTTTTCTCCCTAGTCCTCGCCCTTGGCATCGCTGTCCTGCTGCTACCGATGTTCAATGAGCTTGCCGGCAAATCGCTCCATCCCGACGTGCTTTTCAGCGGCCGGTTCCTTCCCATCCTCATCCTCCTGGTGCTGGTGGTCGGCTGTCTCGCAGGCAGCTACCCCGCCTTCTACCTTTCCTCCTTTCAGCCGATTGATGTATTGAAAGGAAAAATAGCCGCCGGCTTCAAGAGCAGCTGGCTCCGTAATAGCCTGGTAGTCTTTCAATTTTTTATTTCTATTGGGCTTATCGTAAGCACCCTCGTCATCTATCGCCAGCTGCACTATATTCGAAATAAGGAAGTCGGCTTTAATCGGGATCAGGTACTCGTCATCCATGATACCTGGTCGCTCGGCCGGGATGGCATGACCAATCTTCGCAAGAGCCTGCTCACCCTTGCCGGGATCGCCGACGCAACCGTCACCACCGACATCCCCACCGCCGGCGGCGACCAGTACCGTCAGCCAGGCTGGTTCCGGGATGCCTCGCTCGACGCCAGGAAGGTGACCTTCATGACCACGCTCCAAGTCGACGACCATTATGTTCCCACCCTCGGCATGCAGATCGTCAAAGGCCGCAACTTCGACCTCGCGCAATTTCCTACCGACTCCACCGCCGTCCTCCTCAATGAAGCCGCCGTAGCGATGCTTGGCGCGAAGGACCCGCTCAATCTGATTATCTACAATCGGGCGGATGAGGTCAAGCCCGATCAGGCCGATCAGACGGATCACTTCAAGCCTCTCGCTTTTCATGTCGTCGGCGTCGTAAAGGATTTCAACTACAACTCCATGCATGACAAGATCCACCCCCTTGTGATGGTGGTCAACATGTTTAATTGGAGCAGCATGGCCGTCCGCTTCCACACGAATGATGCCTTCAGTCTCGTCCGGCAAGTCGAAGGTAAGTTCCATGCCGCTAAGCAGGGGCTGCCCTTCAGCTACACCTTCATGGATAACGACTTTGATAAATTGTATCACGCCGAGCAGCAGACCGGCCAGATCTTCATCACCTTCGCCGTCTTCGCCATCCTCATCGCCTGCCTCGGTCTCTTCGGCCTCGTTACCTATGCTGCCGAACAACGCACCAAGGAGATCGGGATCCGCAAGGTCCTCGGCGCCCGGGTCAGTGGTATCGTCGGCCTGCTCAGCAGGGACTTCACGATGCTTGTCGGGATCGCTGCGCTCATCGCCTTCCCCGTCGCGTGGTGGGCCATGTACAAATGGCTCGAGACATTTGCCTATCGTACCGAGATCAGCTGGTGGATCTTCCTCGTGGCAGGCATCGTCGCCCTCGCCATTGCCCTGTTAACGGTCAGTATTCAGACCGTCCGCGCGGCCCTCGCTAACCCCATAAAATCCCTCCGCAGCGAATGATCGGCGAATTATTTTAGGGTCCTGAGCCGATTGTAAACTGCTTTGGATACTCCGTGACCACCATCACCATCATCTTCTATTACCCGGTCAACAGTTGGCGTCTTGCTGTCGGGCGACAGCGTCCAGGTATGTCTTTCCGATGCTGATGGTATCGGTGGTCTGGACGATTTTTAAGGTGGCCGCCACCACGAAGTGCCCGACATTGCTGTTTAGTGAATCGACCTGCCAGATTCCGGAAAAATTGACTTTTTGTGATATCGCTGAATTACAAAAATCGGGTCGAAGTATAAAATGCTGGCTATCAATTCCAGGCATGCAAGCCAGTCCGCCAAGCTGTTCGCTTATGATAAAACCGTTGACCGGTTTTAAAGGGGATTATCCACAAATCAAACAATAAAAAAAGCTCCTGACATAGGGTTGTCACTGTGCCCCCGCATCTTTGTGGTATAAAAATTATCAAAAAGCACATTTATGACAACACAGGAAGTTGCCGCCCGCTACTATGAGCTGGCCCGCCAGAACAAATGGAGCGAGATTCATGAGACCCTCCATGACGAGAACATTGTACAACGCGAGTCCGAAAATGGCAGACCGGCGGGGATCGAGGCTGTTACGAAAGGGAAGGCGGCTGTCAAGGCAAAGAGTGACGCTCATCGCGCCACGATCGAGGCGATCCATAGCCGCCATACCAGCGAACCCCTTGTAGCGGGCAATTTCTTTACCACTACGTTACAACGGGATGTTACCTACAGAGGCAGGCCGCGCGTCAACTCGGAGGAGATCGCGGTTATTGAAGTGAAGGACGGCAAGATCGTTTCGGAGACTTTTTTCTATTGACCCCACTCGCTAAAAGACCGTACCCTTTATTTTATTATCTTGCGCTGCTATGTTAAATAATGTATTGGCAACCCTCTACGAGCGCGATCTTCGCAAGTGGATCGAAGAGGTCAACCTATTTCAAAGCGAAGAAAATCTTTGGAAGACCACCGGAACTGTCAAAAACTCATCGGGCAACCTCACCCTGCATATCATCGGCGGGCTGAACCATTACGTCGGCGCCACGCTCGCCCACACCGGCTATGTTCGCGACCGGCCCCAGGAATTTGCCAGGAAGGGTGTCCCGAGGCAAGAACTTGTCGCAGAACTGGAGGCCCTTATCCCTTTGATCAAATCCACGCTGAACAATTTCGCTGCGGCTCAGATGGATGCCCAATTCCCGGTCATTTTCGATGATGCGTATAATTCCAATTCATACGTATTGGTCCGACTTTATGCTCACCTCGACTATCATCTGGGCCAGGTAAATTATCTCCGGCGGATTTTGGAATAAAATGAAATTCACGAAGATTGATTATTTTTTGCTGATCCTGATCATCCCGTCATAAGTTGACGCGAATACGTCCCCCTTTGAATCCTGCGAGAGATCGAACACATGGCAATTCGGGACCTTCGAATTTTGATCGTGATAAACTTCCCATCCGGTTTTCAGGTCCCATCTGACCAGCCCCGATTCATTCGTGCCGATCCAGAGTACATGTTCGAATGGATCAAAAAGTAGGGAATTGACATGATCGGATGGCAAGCCGGAATTTTCATCGTTTAGATGCTGCCAGTTTCCATCGCCGGATAAAATAGCAAGCCCTTCTTTCGGCCGGTGTCTTTCCCTACCGGGTTCGTAATCTGCTAATGAGAAATATAGATTTCCGGCATCATCTTCCACGGCCCCGGTGATAAAGGTCGACTTCAATGGAGTCTCCGACTGATTGAACACTACGACTTGTTTGTTGGTATCGATCATAATAGTGCCCCCAAACGTTCCGATCCACAACCGTTGTCTTCGGTCGCGATAGGCATAAAAGACCCTGTTGGAAGGAAGTTCTTTGACAGTCTGGTCAGACAGCAGCTCCCATTGCCCATTCTTCAGGATACTAAGCCCGTTGCTGGTGCAGACCAATACCTCCCCGGACGGCGTGCAGGTGACATGGATTATCCCGCCGTCAGTCCTGGTTTGCTCCCGGGTATATTTCGTCCATTCTTTGTTATCATATCTGTACACTACATCCACTGTAGCGATCCATTTGTTGTTGTCCTGGTCCAGGGCAATGGATTGCGCGCCTTGAGTGGCCTTGAAGGGAGAGTTGCTTTCTGACAACCTGGAGAATTCATGGCCGTCGAAGGTGGCCATGCCGTTGAGGGTCGCGACCCAAAGCACGCCGTCCTTGTCGACGACGGAGTGCTGGCTCATGTCCTGGGGGAGCCCGGAGTTCTCCTTTTGCCAGACGGTGATGTCGTATGTGCGCAACGAAGGGTTCTTGTAATGATAGCTCTTGTTGTAGACCACCGGCGGATCGGCGTTCCTCATATTCGCCATTAAATTAACGGGGTCAACCCGATGGATGGACCCGGTCAGCCGCCCGTCTTCGAAAGAAAAAATGACATTTACGGAGGCGCGGACCGGTTTGCCATGATCGACTGCCGGTGTCCAACGGCATTGGTTGAGATATTGGACGATGTCGAGCGTAAATCTGGCCTTCGACTCGTCGCTATGGCTGAGGACGCAGGGCTGGCCAAGGGAGTCTATCAGTACCTGGAAAGCGACGTTTCCCCGCATTCCCTTGAAATTGTAATTCGAATTAAGCTCGGAAATGATTTTCCGGAAATCGGTTTCGTCGTATGAAGCTTTCGGATCGCCGCAATCCACACAAAATTCGGAAACGGCACATCCCCCGACTTTGACTTTAAAGACGTTTTGGGACCAAAGGGTTGTCGAACAAAAGGAAACAAAGGTGAAAACCAACAGTGTTCTGGTTAGCATATTTAAAACAAGATAATAAAAAGCAGGCATATCCCGGTCCCGTCTTTTACGCCTCTTGATGGGCCGCCACCTTATTATACTCCTCATAAAGCCTCCGCTGCAGCTCAGGCGGCACCGCTGCATACTCCAGGAACTTCATCCGGAATTTCGCGCGGCCCTGGGTTATAGACCGGAGTGAGGAGGAAAAATCGTGCATTTCCGCGAGCGGCACCCTTGCGATGACCTTTGTGAAATGACCTTCCGTGTCCATTCCTTCCAGGATGGCGCGGCGGATCTGGAGATCGCTGATTATCCCGCCGGTCTGGTCATCCGGGCATAATACCGTAACCGAATAAATGGGTTCGAGCACCTGCGGGTCCGCCTGCCGGAATGCCTGTTTAAAAGCCATCATCCCGGCAATCTTAAAGGAAATATCGTTGGAATCGACGGGATGCATCTTGCCGTCATACACGATCACGCGCACGTCCCGGACATGAGAGCCGGTCAGCGGACCCTCCTGCATTTTTTCCATGACGCCTTTCAGGATCGATGGCAGGAAGCGTTGATCGATGGCGCCGCCGACGATACAATTCAGAAAGACCAGCTTTCCGCCCCAGTCCAGCTGAAATTCCTCCCGGCCCCGCACCGAGAGACCCCGAGGGTCCGGCATGCCTTCAAACCAAGGCTCTACCTGCATATATACCTCGCCGAACTGTCCGGCCCCACCGGATTGCTTCTTGTGACGATAGTTCGATTGTACCGGTTTGCGGATGGTCTCGCGATAGGGGATGCGTGGTCGGCTGAAGCTTGGGCGCAGGTTTTTTGAAAAATGTTCCAGCTTCCATTTGATTACCGACAGATGCAGTTCACCCTGGCAATGGATGATCATCTGTTTTAGCTCCTGCGACATCTCCAGGATGATCGTGGGGTCTTCCTCGCGGACCTGGCGGACTGCTGCAGCCAGTTTCTCCTCGTCACCTTTCAGCTCGGATTCGATGGCCACGCTCATCAGCGGGGAAGGGAATTCGATCGGGGGCAGCTCCAAATTCACTCCCCGGGCATGAAGGGTATTGTTGACATGCGTATCCTTCAGTTTGATGGTAGCCCCGATATCCCCGGCAGACAATTCATTAACGGGGATGCGTTTATTACCTTCCACCACGAATAGCTGGTTGAGCTTTTCCGTCACCCCGTTGGTCTCATTCACCAGTTCCATGCCTGATTTGATCGTACCGGAATAGACTTTGAAAAAGGACATTTCCCCGATATGATTTTCCGAAAGGACCTTATAGACGAAGATGCAAGGCGGTCCCGACGGATCGCAGGGGACGGGATCTCCGGAAAGCGTAATCGGCGGCCGTAGTTCGGCAGGACCGGGACAGACATTGTCGATAAAACCCATAATCCGGCCGCTCCCCATATTCTTCTTTGCAGAAAGGCAGAACAGCGGGAACAGTTCATGTTGGATCATGGCGTGCTTTAGCCCCTGCTTCATCTCATCCTCATCCAGTTCGCCTTTTTCAAAATATTTCTCCATCAGCGTTTCATCGTTCCCGGCGATCGCCTCGATCAACTCCCGATGCAGCTGGTCCGCCTTCTCACGTTCCGAACCCGGAATGGGCAGCTTCTCCGGCCGGCCGCCTTCTGCCGGGAACCGGTATTGGATCATGTGCAGGACATCGATTATCGCATTAAAGCCCGGACCCTGGTTGAGCGGATACTGCACAACGATAACATTCTTGCTAAAATGTTCCCGGGCTTGCGCTACTGTGCTGTCAAAATCCGCCTTGTCCTGATCGAGCTTGTTGACGGCGAGCAGCATCGGTGTCCGGAAATGTTCCGTGTATTCCCAGATGATGTCCGCTCCTACCTCTACTCCGAAGTTGGCGTTGAGCAGCAGCACGCCGGTATCCGCGACCCGCAGGGCCGACAAGACCTCTCCTGCAAAGTCGTCATACCCGGGAGTGTCCAGGATGTTGATCTTGTAGCCCCGCCATCGGGTATGAAGGAGTTTGGAAAAAATAGTATTGCCTCGTTGCTGTTCCAGCTCATTGAAATCACCGACCGTATTTTGTTCTTCGATGGTACCACGCCGCGTGATGAGACCTGCTTCATAGAGCATGCATTCTGCCAGCGTAGTTTTGCCGGAACCGGAATGACCCAGCAAAACGATATTTTTGACGTGGGAGGTGTCAAAATTAGTCATGGCAAGGTGTATTTTCCTTAAGATACGAAACTTGGGCGAATTATCCAGTCCTGCCAAGAATTTCACCTATACTATAACAAAGCTCGATCGCGGCAAATAGAAGATGATCGTTTTCCCCCCGCCGGTATGGAAACTCATCTTTGCAAACTTTCCCGCAATCCCCATGTAGAGGATCTTTGCACCGGACGGAAGCCCGTTGGTATCGAAGTAGGAACCCAGCGGCAAATTGATGTTTGCTCTCTCAACATCCTGATTTGAAGCGAAACAGATATATTTCTCCGTGGTGGCGTTGGCAAACCGATAGCCGAATACCATATAATTGACCTTTTGACCGGGGTCGATCGAAAATTCCTTGGTTTTCTTATCGACCTTACCCACGATCTGCGCGAAACAACCGGATGAGACCGTTAAAAGCAAAATAATTGCAAGCATCTTGTTCATACACAATAGTTTAGGATGGAACAATATCTCCTGCAAGTAATATACCAATTTCGTCTCCGGCCGCCCGTCAGAGGGTCGCGATTTCAATGACAAACCGGTACCGAACGTCGCCTTTCAGCATTCGGGCGTAAGACTTGGTGATGTCTTTTATATCTATTAGTTCAATGTCCGATACGATCTGGTGTTCGGCGCAGAAATCCAGCATTTCCTGCGTTTCCTTTAGCCCTCCGACCCCCGATGAGGTCAGGCTTCTTCGGCCGTCCATCAGACTGAACGTCTTGATCTCTAATGGTTTCGGCGGGATGCCAACGGAGATGTGTACCCCATCCAGCCGCAACAACGACAGATACAGGTTGATATCATGCTCCGCAGAGACGGTGTCCAGGATGAAATCGAAGGAGTTTTTCGCCGCCTTCACCTGCTCGGGATCGGTCGTTACCAGGAAGTGATGGGCGCCCAGTTTCTTCGCATCCTTTTCTTTTGTCGGTGAAGTGCTCAGGACGGTTACTTCGGCGCCAAAGGCCACCCCGAATTTTACCCCCATATGGCCCAGACCGCCCAGGCCAACGACGCCCAATTTATGGCCTTTACCCACTTTCCAATGTCTCAGGGGAGAATAGGTAGTAATCCCTGCACAAAGCAACGGCGCGGTGGCGGCGAGGTCCAGCTTCCCGGAAATTTGGAGGACGAAATCCTCATTTACGACGATGGTTTTTGAATAACCGCCATAGGTAGGTGTCTTGTGGTCCTGTTCCCGCCCGTTATAGGTTTGGGAATTTCCATTCAGACAATATTGCTCGAGGTCCTGCTTGCAATTTTCACAAGTTCGGCAGGAGTCAACCATGACACCCGTACCGGCCAGATCCCCGACCTTGAACTTCTTGACCTGACTTCCAACTTTGACGACTCGGCCCACGATCTCATGGCCCGGCACCATGGGGAAGATACCCGGGAACCAGTCATTCTTGATCTGGTGCAGATCAGAATGGCAGACGCCGCAGAACAGGATATCGAACTGAACATCATGCGGGCCGACTTCACGGCGTTCGAAGTTCCAGGGCGCCAGGTCGGTAGTCGGGCTTTGAGCGGCATATCCTTTGACTGGGATCATAATATTTTATTTGTTGGTCCGCCAAAGCTGACGAAAATTTCCAAAACCGGCCTTACTAAAATTTTACTTGGTTTTGATCCCACCCCATTTGGCTTTCAGCCAGGCCCTCAGCGGCTCGTCATACCATTTGAGGCAGGCGTACGCCAGCGCAATGCTGACGATCAGCAGGACCAGACCCACAATAAGGCCGGGACCCATCTCAACATGATTTTTCACAACCCACGTCGTGTAGAGATAGATCAG
>DATMLR010000530.1:0-4259 GCA_035570015.1 Puia sp. | reverse complement strand
AAAGAGATCGTAAGCAAGGAGGAAATGGTCGACCGGATCAAGGCGGCAGTCGACGGGCGGACCGACGAGCAATTCGTCATCGGCGCCAGAACCGATGCGCTGGCCAACGAAGGGATCGATAAGGCCATCGAACGGGCCGTTGCTTATAAGGAAGCCGGCGCCGACTTCATTTTCGCCGAAGCCGTTACGGAGCTGCCACAATATAGCCGATTCGCGGTGGAAACCGGGCTCCCCATCCTCGCCAATATCACCGAATTCGGGATGACGCCGTTATTTACCGTTGAGGAGCTGCGCGGGGCGGGAGTGGCCATCGTACTGTATCCGCTGTCCGCTTTTCGAGCCGCCAATAAAGCCGCTCAAAACGTATATCAGCATATCCGCAAGGATGGGACGCAGAAAGATGTGGTTGATACTATGCAGACCCGGAAGGAATTGTATGACAGCATCGGTTATTATGACTACGAAGAAAAACTGGATAACCTTTTTAAGCGCAAATAATCATGTCAGATAATCAAACAACAGCCCCAAAACCCAAGAAAAGCGTAGCCTTGTCGGGAGTGGTAGCGGGGAATACCGCGCTTTGTACTGTAGGCAGAAGCGGCAATGACCTGCACTATCGGGGTTATGACATCCTTCAACTGGCCGAGGGTGCGGAATTTGAAGAAGTCGCGCATCTGCTCATTCATGGAACGCTGCCGAACAAAGCGGAGCTCGAAGCTTATAAGAAAAAACTGCAGTCCCTGCGTGGATTGCCCGAGCGGTTGAAGGAGGTTCTGCGGCAGCTTCCGAAATCGACGCATCCGATGGATGTTTTACGCACGGCTGCTTCCGCGTTGGGATGTCTTGAGCCCGAACGGGAAGATCATCATGCGGCCGGCGCCAGAGAGATTGCCGACAGGCTTCTCGCCTTTTTTCCATCGGCGCTGCTATATTGGTATCACTATTCGCACAACGGCAAAGCCATCGAGGTAGAAACCGATGATGATACGATCGGGGCCCATTTTCTTCACCTCCTGCATGGGAAAAAACCCTCTGCCAGCTGGCAAAAAGCCATGCAGGTTTCCTTAAACCTATATGCCGAGCACGAGTTCAATGCTTCGACCTTCACCGCCCGGGTGATAGCCGGCACAGGTTCGGATCTATATTCAGCGGTCACGGGGGCCATCGGGGCCTTGAGGGGCCCAAAACACGGAGGTGCTAATGAAGTGGCTTATGAAATTCAAAGCCGCTATGGCTCGCCGGAAGAAGCCGAGCGGGACATCCGCGAACGTCTGGGGAGAAAGGAGGTCATCATCGGCTTTGGTCATCCCGTCTACACGGTATCCGATCCGCGAAACGTGGTCATCAAAAAAGTGGCCAAACAACTGTCGGAAGAAGCAAAGGACATGCTGCTGTTCGATATCGCCGAACGGCTGGAAACGCTGATGTGGAACGAGAAAAAAATGTTCCCGAACCTGGACTGGTTTTCCGCGGTATCTTATCACCTGATGGGGGTCCCGACGTCGATGTTTACGCCGCTTTTTGTCATTTCGCGCGTTACGGGCTGGAGCGCCCATGTGATCGAACAGCGGGAGGATGGGAAAATTATCCGGCCCAGCGCGAATTACACCGGACCCGAAAACAGGGAATTCATACCGATCGAAAAACGATAAACATGTCTTCATACGTCTCGAACGAACGGCCCCAGCCCGATAAGGTTTTAGTGGACATAGCCGATTATGTACTTCACTTTGAAATAAAAAATGAACTGGCCTGGAAAACGGCGCACTATTGTCTGCTGGACACGCTTGGCTGTGGATTCGAAGCGCTCACCTATCCCGCTTGCGCCAAGCTGTTAGGCCCGGTGGTTGCGGGAACGATCGTTCCCAATGGGGCAAGGGTTCCGGGGACGTCCTTTCAGCTGGACCCTGTCCAGGCTGCTTTCAATATTGGCGCCATCGTGCGCTGGCTGGACTTCAACGACACCTGGCTGGCGGCCGAATGGGGCCATCCTTCCGATAATCTGGGAGGTATTCTGGCCACGGCCGACTGGCTTTCCCGAACAGCCGTAGCAGGCGGGAAGTCTCCGTTGCTGATAAGAGACGTACTGGATGGTATGATCAGAGCGCATGAGATCCAGGGGGTCCTTGCGCTCGAAAATTCGTTCAATAAGGTCGGGCTCGATCATGTGGTGTTGGTCAAGCTCGCTACTACGGCAGTCGCGGGCCGGTTGATCGGGCTGACGCGGGATGAGCTGATCAATGCGCTTTCGCTTGTCTTCGTCGATGGGCAGGCGTTACGCACCTACCGGCATTCGCCCAACACGGGCAGCCGAAAGTCCTGGGCCGCGGGCGACGCCACTTCGCGTGGGGTTCGACTGGCCCTGATCGCTAAAACCGGTGAAATGGGTTATCCTTCCGTGCTGACTGCCAAAACCTGGGGCTTCTATGATGTTTCCTTCAAAGGGCAGCCCTTTCAATTCCAACGGGAATATGGGTCGTACGTGATGGAAAATGTGCTGTTCAAGATCTCCTTCCCCGCGGAATTTCATGCTCAGACGGCTGTGGAAGCGGCCATGACCATTCATGAAAAGCTCCAGCGGGCCGGAAAGACAGCGCAGGATATCCAAAAACTGACCATTCGCACGCATGAGGCGGCGATCCGGATCATCGATAAAAAAGGCCCGTTAAGCAATCCCGCGGACCGGGATCATTGTATCCAATACATGGTCGCGGTTCCCCTGCTGTATGGAAGGCTCACCGCCGCCGACTATGAGGATAATATAGCGGTGGATCCGAGGATCGACGCGCTTCGCGAAAAGATCGTCTGTGTTGAAGACCCTCAATTTACAAAGGACTATCATGACCCGGACAAACGTTCGATCGCCAATGCGCTGACGGTTGAATTTGCCGATGGCAGCCAATTGGAGGAGGTCGTCGTGGAATACCCGATCGGTCATAAGCGGCGGCGCCAGGAGGGGATACCCAAATTGGTCGAGAAGTTTAAGGTCAACCTGGCCCGAAAGTTCCCTGAAAAACAGCAGCGGGTCATCCTCTGGGGGTCGCTCGACTATGAGCGGCTGGTCAATACCCCTGTGAATGAGTTTGTAGACAGCCTGATTATTTAGTAAATTTGCGGCATGGAAAATCAAGGCATTACGCGGGAGCGGCTGGAGCTGCCCCATGGGGGGAAGCGGCTGCTGCTCCATTCCTGCTGCGCGCCCTGTTCGGGAGAGGTAATGGAGGCGATCATCGCATCAGGGATCGATTTCAGTATTTTCTTCTATAACCCGAATATTCATCCGAAGAAGGAGTATGAGCTGCGTAAGGAAGAGAATATCCGGTTTGCTGAGAAGCATAACATCCCTTTTATAGATGCTGATTATGACATGGACAATTGGTTTGAGCGTGCAAGGGGTCTGGAATGGGAGCCCGAGCGGGGGATACGCTGCACGATGTGCTTCGATATGCGTTTTGAGCGGACGGCATTGTATGCGGCCGAGAACGGGTTCGATGTCATCTCCAGTTCGCTGGGTATTTCCCGCTGGAAGAACATGGACCAGATAAACGACTGCGGGGTCAGGGCTGCTGCTCGCTATGAGGGGCTTGTCTATTGGACGTATAACTGGCGGAAAAAAGGCGGCGCGGCGCGGATGATAGAGATCAGTAAGCAGGAGAATTTTTATATGCAGGAATATTGCGGCTGCGCCTATTCGCTGCGGGACACGAATGCCTGGCGAATGGAGAATGGGCGGGAGAAGATCAAGTTGGGCGAGAAGTATTATGGGAAGGAGGATGCCTCATAAATGATGATGTCTCATAGACGACCGGGCGGCGAGTAGAGCTGCAAAGGTAATGAGGGAGGCCAGGCAAAGATAATATCCTACGGCGGTCAGGCCGTACTTTGTGGCCAGCGTGGTGGCCAGGTAGGGAGTCAACGAAGCGCCGAGGATACCTGCCAGGGTAAATGCCAAAGAAGACCCGGTATAGCGCACAGCCGCCGGAAAGATCTCGGCCAGGGCCGTCCCCAACGGTCCATAGGTCAATCCCATCAGGAACATCCCTACTGCCAGAAAGACGCCGGTGATTGCCAGGCTGCCGGTGCTGAAGAAGGGGGAAAACACTAAGCCGAAGATAAAAATACTTGCGGTTGCCAGCAGCAATATACTACGGCGGCCATATTTGTCGGCCAGCGCTGCCGACAGCGGAATACCCGCACCAAAGAACAGCATGGAGATCATTTGAATGATCAGAAAGCTGCCCCGGGGGTAGTTCAATTTT
>DATMLR010000529.1:0-11361 GCA_035570015.1 Puia sp. | reverse complement strand
GGACGCAGATCCCGCTTTGCAATATTTATATCAACCAGCCGCTCGAGGAATATGGGATGGGTAATTTCGGGTCAGCCGCAAAGATCATTCAGGCCGGGATGGAAGAAGGCCGACGTCTTTACCCTACTTTCAAAAAGCTGGCGGATTCCCTCAATGCCCTCTATGGTCCCCAGCCGGACACCCCCAGCCGCCTCCCCACCGTCAGCGCCATCAAGATCTCCTCCTATGCCGTGAATGGTCTCCACCATACCAGTGAAGGATTCTTTATCCAAAGCATGAACCTGCTGACCGGCCACTTGTATACCGCCGGCCAGCTGTCCCACATGGTCCGCCGCGCTTTCGGCACCCGCTATTATAACCGGATCACCTATTCGATGCAGCGGTTGCCCGACAACACCAGCCGTATCATCTTCCAGGTCGAAGAAAACCCGCTCACGTTTGCCAAGGTCGGGCTCAACTACAACCAATTCAGCGGTATCAGCGCCATTCTCAACCTGACCACCCGCGATTTCTTTACTCCAACTTCCCGGAGTCTCGTCACCGTCAATATAGGTCAGAACTTCAGGGCCCGCGCCGAGCACCTCCAGTACTTCGGGCGCCGCGCCAATTTTTCTTTCACACTGGCAACCGGGTTCGATGACTTCCAGATCACCACCTACACCAATAAATTCAAGGAGGCTGGCCTGTACGATCAGAACTATTACAACCTGGATGCGCAATTCGGCTATTCTACCAACCGTGACCTGACCATCGGCCTGGGCAGTCGTTTCGAAAACCTGTCCTATGATCCCTCCCTTACGTCCAGTCTTGAATTTAAGGGAAACAATAATTTCGTAACGAGCTATTTCTTTCTCCGCACCAATCTGCTCGACCGGCCTGTCTACCCCCGGCGCGGCTTCCAGTTGAATGCCGAAGCGGATAACGTCTTTGAGCAAAATCCCGACGTTCAGCACTTTGGGACCCAGAACGATGTTTCGGATACCTCCTTCGCCGCTCAGCCGTACC
Source organism: Puia sp. (assembly GCA_035570015.1). Taxonomy (GTDB): domain Bacteria; phylum Bacteroidota; class Bacteroidia; order Chitinophagales; family Chitinophagaceae; genus Puia. Next base: position 10,356 of record DATMLR010000529.1, on the reverse strand, counting down.
AGCGGCTCCTTTTCGACTACGATCAGTATATCCCGCTCTCCGGCAGATCAACCCTACAGACCCACCTCCAGGGCGGGCTCAACCTCAACTACAATCGCAACGTCATGAACGAGTTCTCTATCGGTGGGCTGACTGAGCAATTCCATAACCAGGTTGCATTTGCCGGTCTGCGTGAAGGTACCTTCTATTCTTCCAGTATTGCCGAAGGAATGCTTGCGCTGCGCTATCAACTATTCGATAATGTCCTGATCACTGGAAAAGCGAATGTGCTGTTCAATAACTTTATTACCAAAAGCGCCTTCTTCAATACCCCCGATTTCCTCTCAGGTTATGCGCTTACGTTCACCTATATGTTCGCACTGGGACCGCTCGAGCTGAGCGCCATGTATTCGGATCAATCGCGACGTGTTCTCGGCTATGTTAATATCGGTATTCCGTTCTGATCTGCCCTTCCAGGCCGCCGTTCTCCTATTCCCTCGCCTTTAGAAAATCACTCAGGATCACCGCCATCAGCTGCCCCGCCGCTTCACACTGTCCATGTGAAAGCGAAAATATACCCTCACAGATATGAAAATAGGCGATCCTGGAGTCAATGGCAGCAAACGTCACATATTGCCTTGCCTGCAGCGCGCCCAGCCCCGTCGCCGGCATTCCGGTACCCGCCGGTCCGAATACATCGAGATCGAGTTCGAGTCCGATATAATTGTCCTCCGTAAACCCGGTCGCATGGGCCACCGCCTGAGTAAAACTCCTTTTCTCCAGCACAAGGATATCTTCGTAGGTGATCAGGTCCACAAAAGGGTTGTTGATGATATCCAGCCAGACGTTCTGCGGCAGGTCGTTCTCATGAACGCCAATCGCGCAATATTTTTCGAGAAACCCATCTTCTTCCGCATACCGGAACGCATTGCCGGAATGTCTTCCTTCCGCCGGCCGGAAGCCGGAATGCGCATCGAGGTTGACCGCATTGATCTGGGGCAGCGGGATCAGACCCGCCTTATGCAGCCCTTTGGCGGCGCCTTTGATCAACGGATAGGCGTTGTTATGGCCACCGCCGACAACGATCGGGATCTTCCCGGCGGCTGTGATCAGTTTTATCAGCGGCTCAACCGCTTCATCGATCGTGTGAACGGCATGCCGGAAAGCCGTCAGCTTCTCTTCCCGGCCAAAGGCGTTGGCTTCGATCAATCGGTCAAGCTCGCTGAAATCGAAATATCCCAGCACCAGCACGCTCTCGCCGGTGAGGAAATCATTACTCTGTTGATTGAGAAAGCTCTTTAGAAAGAACGGCCATGCTGTACCAGACCCGCCCCGGCCCTCATTCGCCCGGACACCGATATCTTCCGGGATACCCAGCAGGACATACTCGGCTTCGGTTTGTTCGACGGAACCGGCGATATTGGCGGGATCGGCTGCGACCAGCACCCGTTCCCCCAGCTTGGTCTCGAATTGCCGGATGCGCGTAAGCGCTAGGATATCCTGCTTACGATAGACGTTCAGATGCTGCATAAAAAAAGTTTTTATACCCCAATCTTATCTTTTACCAACTGTAAGATCGCCTCCTCCTTCCGGACGGTCTCCGCCTCAATGACGGCGCCCTTCTCCAGCACCTGCGCAACGTAGGACTTATCATCATAACCTGCGGCATTGATCCGGACATTCAGGAATGCACCCAACACCGCCGCCCGTGCGCACAAGGCCCCGACGCCGGCGTCGGAGACGGAATTCGGGTTGCCTTCCGCCGCCATCGCCTCAATGACCTCCAGGCTGGCGAAGGCCGACTCCATGACAAGGTATGGCACTTCGATCGCCGTTCGGGTCGCTTGCTGGATCGCGGCATGACGCAGCTGCTTTTCAGCCTCATTGCTCTTCGGCAGTGCGAAGGCAGCCATGATGCCGTTGAAGGCCTGCGTATCGGCATCGACCAGCCGCAGAAGCTCGTCCTTCCGCCGCTGCCCCCTTTCCGCCCAGTCGCTAAACTCCTTCCAGCGGTCATCCCAGCCTTTCTTATGCGACGAGAGATTCGCGACCATCGTCCCGAGCGCCGCGCCAAGCGATCCTACGTAGGCCGCGATGGACCCCCCACCCGGAGCGGCACTTTCACTGGCCGTCTCGTCTGCGAACCCGGTCAAACTCATCCTAACCAGCTTATCGGCTGTAGCTGAGCGCAGCTGATATTCGATGATGCGCTCTTCCGGCTTGAACGGACCCAGCTCATCAAGCCCCATCGAAAGGATGGCGATCCGGATCAACTCCTTTTCGGATACCCCGGTAGAACGCTGCTGTTTTTCCAGGAAATATTTGCCTGCATCCAGCATGGCCTGCAGCGGGATCAGGCCAACCAGCTCGCTGCCCGTCACGCGGATCCCGCGCTCAGCCGCCGCGCGGCATACTTCATCAAACGCCACATGGACCGGTGTTACCCGGATATTGGTCAGGTTCATCGAGATCTGCGCAATCCCATATTCGTCGATATACCAGCCGATCGCTTTTACGGCCTTCAGCGTCCCCGGGATCTGAACGGACTTTTCACCTTCTTTTATTACGCGACCTGCCTCCCGGACGTCGAATGCGATCGCATTGGCGCGACGGGTAGACGTCGTATTGAGGTTCACGTTGTAGGCCACCAGGAAATCCCGTGCTCCGATCACCGTGCCACCACGGCGGACATCGAACTCCGCCGGCCCATGGTCCGGCGCCCATTCGGGTAGTTTGATCTTTTTAAAAAAACCTTCGTATTCGCCTGCCCGGATCACCGAGAGATTGCTCCGGCGCTTGTCGGACTGCGCCGCTTCATACAGATAAACGGGGATCTGCAAATCCCTGCCTACGCGTTCCGCCAGCCGGCGGGCCCAGACCGCCGTCTCCTCCATGCTGATCCCCGCGATTGGGATCAACGGACAGACATCCGTGGCGCCCATCCGCGGATGCTCGCCCTTGTGTACCCGCATATCAATCAGCTCGCCGGCCTTTTGGATCGAGAGGAATGCCGCTTCGATTACCGCTTCCGGCGACCCGACGAATGTGACTACCGTACGATTGGTGGCTTTTCCCGGATCGACATTGAGCAGGCGAACGCCGGCTACGCTTTCTATCTGGTCCGTGATCTGCTTGATGATCTCCGTGTTCTGCCCTTCGCTGAAATTGGGAACACATTCGATGATGGGTGACATAGGGCTGCAATGTACAGATTATTCTATTTTTACTTCCATCCGCTGAGTCGCGGGTTTTGGGGGTCGGATAAAATCAAGCGGATTCCGGATAAAATACCGCCCCAGGATCCCCAGGAACTCCGGATATTCCCGGATCCGCACCCCACGGGACCGCGCCGCCACAATAAAAGCCAGCGAAAAACTCACCAGGAAATTCAGGAACCCGATCCCCATCACTCCAAGCAGCACCTCCGCCAGAAAACCGGCCGGGATATTCCGCAATCCCAGACCATAGACCGCCAGCGAAACATTGCCCGCCGAAATTGTAATATGCCGGATATCGAACCGCGTCCCGAATATCTCGCCGATAAATCCAGCCATGCCCAGAAAAAAACCCAGGCAGATATTACCGATCAGCGTCCCCGCATGCTTCTCCACATAGTCGGCCAGTCGCCGCAGCCGCTCCTGCGGGACCGACAGCCTCAACACGGGATGGGTCTGCAGCCGGCGGCTGATTCGGCCATATACGATCTTGTTCTGGACGTACCCGGCGATGATACCGCTCAGAAAGAGAAAGACCCCGGTATTACAGGCGTACAACAGCGAAAGACTCTGCCAGGGATGCTGATCCTGCAGCATTTTCATGGCGGCATCCCCCGATACGAGCTTAGCCCCCATCAATATGTCATATCCCCAGGCCAGCAGCGCCGCGCCCGGAAAGACTACGATCAGGTTCCCCGCGAACGACGCGATCTGGCTCCGCGACACTTTGGCCACCGTAACCGCCAGGTTATGCAGGTCGGGCTGGTAGGTATTCTTCCTCGTATCCAGCGAGCTGGCAACCGCGCTGGCCGTGAAGGCCGGCTGTTTGGTGGCCAGCGTTGCACCCGTTTCCTCTATCAGGATAAAGCCAAGACTGTAGTTGACGCTGTAGGCGAAGCCGTGCCAGAAGATCGCCATCGGTACCCGGATCAGCAGGTTTTTGATCAGCACCACCAGACAGATCCACGCTCCGCCTCCCATGGCGCTCTTGAGCATCGACCGGTACTCGGCCCGGTTGTTAGTAATATATTTACTCCCTTTAGCTCCTTTATGCTCTGCGATCTGGTACGCGAGATACCCCAGGGACTGCGACATGAACTCCAGAATACTGTTCTTCCGGTTCTCGTTGCGGACCAACGTCCGGAAGGTCTCGACAAACCTTGCCGAATCGAATTTGTTCTCTCCGTCCAGCAAGTCGATCAGAACCGCCATGCGTTCGAGTCTGTTGCTGATCAGCATCAGCATATAAGTCTGATGAAGACTGGCGCCGCGCCGGATATGGTTCTCCCGGGCAAAAACAACGCTCCGGGAACAGTGATCCAGCATCCCGTTGATCCGGCGGGAGGTCTCCTGTAGACCGCGGCCATCTGTCGCCAGCTCCCTTTCCAGTTCCTGCACCAGATAATTCTGCGTCACGAAAGGGTTTTCCTCCCGGTCTTCCGCCGGAATATAGCCAAGTACTTCTTTCTCGAGCCCGAGCTGGGCGACCTGAAATGACAGCGTTCGCAGCGATGTGGCCAGTTGGTGCAGGATACGTCCGTCGTCAATATGCAGCGAGAGCCCAAGCCGCTCGAAGAAAGTGACCCAAGCGGAGCGCGGAACATCTTCGACCCATCGGTAATCACGTCGCCGGAAGAAGACGCGGTTGAGCACATACAGGAAATCGTTCTCATCCTGCAGCGGAGGCAGCAGCTTATGACGCAGCCGGCCGAAAAATTCCTGCCAGAACCCGCGCGCCAGCAGAATCCCGCTTTCGGTCAGCGCGGAACTAAGATCGGTCCGCACCAGCTGGGAGAGGATCGCCTGCTGAAGATTGTGCAGCAGCATCGGACTTTCCGCCAATGCCGTTGTGACCCGGTTCAGGTTGGCCCCGGCATCACGGCGGCTACGCGCGGGCCGTATGGCGCCAAACAAACCCACCAGGAAATCCAGCCCCGCAGCGCCGCCATTGACTGCCGTCACCGCGCTTCGCCCGGAAGCCACTTCGATAAAGTCAGGCTTGTTCTTTTTCATACGAATTCCCCCCCGATCATTACCCGCCCGATCAGGTTCGACCCGAACGCATAGGGAAGAAAAGCCAATGACGGCACGGGTTGGGTTATGATAAGGTTGGCCCTTTTCCCCGCCGTTATGCTCCCCAATTCATCACCCAGCGACATCGCGTATGCCCCGTTAAGCGTGGCGGCATTTATCGCTTCTTCCGGCAGCATTCGCATCCGGATGCAGCTCATCGCCACCACCAGGTTCATATTCCCGCTGGGCGAAGATCCCGGATTGTAGTCCGACGCGACCGCGATCGCGCATCCCGCATCCAATAATTCCCTCGCCGGCTGGAACGACATCCGCAGGAAGAATGCCGCGGTCGGCAGGAGCGTCCCGATCGTATCCGAGCCGGCCAGAGCTCCGATGGCGCCCGCGTCCATGGTCTCCAAGTGGTCCACCGAAATTGCACCAAGCCGGATACCCGTCTCGACCCCGCCGGAGAGATGCAGCTGATTGGCATGGATCTTCGGCCGCAACCCGAAAGCAACCCCCGCCCGAACGACCCGCTCCGTCTCCTCCACCGAAAAGAAACCACGCTCGCAAAATACGTCGATATATTCCGCCAGCCCTTCGCGCCCGATCGCCGGCAGCATCTCTTCAACAATTAATCGAATATAGCCATCATGATCATCCCGGTATTCCGGAGGATAAGTATGCGCGCCTAGGAATGTCGCCTTCACCGGTATCGGCGAAACCTCCTTCAAACGTTTGATCACCCGCAGCATCTTGAGTTCGCCTTCTACCGTCAACCCATAACCGCTCTTAATCTCGATCGCACCTGTCCCGAGCCGGATCAGTTCCTTCAGCCGCTCCCAGGCCTCCAGGTACAAACTTTCCTCCGAAGCCGCCGCCACCTGCCGTGCCGAATTCAAAATCCCGCCGCCGCGTGCAGCGATCTCCGCGTAACTAAGCCCCCGGATCTTATCTACAAATTCACCCTCCCGGCTGCCCGCGTAGACCAGATGCGTGTGACTGTCGCACCAGGCCGGAAGTACCAGCCGCCCGCTCGCATCAACCGCCTGACTATCGACCGCCTGACCATCCTCCGCTAACCCACCATTTCTAATTGCGGCGAATTCGCCATAATTAAAAAAATCCGGTTCCCCCACATAGGCGGGCGCGCTCCGCACTCCGATCATCGCCTCCAACCCCGGCGGGAGCGCCCGCATCTCGCCATATCCCGCAATCCGATCCCCCTCGACAAGGAGCCACGCATCATCGATACACGGCAGGTCCGCCATCTCGCGCCCCCACAGCAGCCGCGATTCGCGACGAACATTCACCAACTGTTTGATGTTGTAAATCAACCTCGAAGAAGCCATGCCGCCAAGATACTCATTTCCGTGGAACCCCGCGCCTCTACAAAAAATCCGCCTTATCGAGCTTCCGCCCGATCCGGCAGGCCGCATTGATCAGTCCCACATGAGGATAGGTCTGCGGGAAATTTCCCCACTGCGATCCATCCGGCGTGGCATCCTCACTAAAGATGCCCAGATGATTGCCAAAGGTCAGCAGCTGATCCAGGTGGCGGATCGCATCGTCGATCCTGCCCACACAAGCCAGTGCATCGACATACCAGAATGCACACACCAGGAACGTGCTCTCCGGAAAGCCAAAATCATCATAGTGTTTGTATCGGTAAAACAACCCCTTGTCCGTCAATAGTTCTTTTTCCAGCGCAGCAATGTGGTCCCTGGCCCTTTCAGACCGATGGTCCAGGTAGTCCATCGTGATCATCGTAAGCGTACTGGCATCGAGGTTGACCGATCCGATCGCCTGGGTATACAGCTTGCGCGAAGGGTCATACGCCCTTTCGATCAATTCGGCGGCCGCGGCCGCCAACTGCCGGGCCTTGTTCATCAACGCCGCGTCCCCAAAACGGCTCGCGATCTTCAATGCCGCCTTAGCCCCTGCCCAATGGAATAGCAACGTATAGGTGTGCACCTGGACGGCTTTCCGAAATTCCCACAGCCCGGAATCAGGGAGCGACAAGGTCCGGCCGATCTGATCCAGCAGCCACGGAACGATCTTGTGATAGCTGTTCCTCCGGCCGAAGATCAGCCGCTTGTCCGTGTATAGGGGCAGCAGGCTGACCAGCAGCTGGCCATAGACGTCATGTTGGGACTGGATATAAGCCTTATTACCGATTCGTACCGGCTGATTGCCCTGGTAGCCCGCCAGATCCAGCGATACCTCAAACAATTTCTTTTCCCCCGCAACCGAATACATAGGCTGGAGCGAATCTGTCGCATTGTGCAGGATATTGTAGAGGAAATCGAAGTATTTTTCCAGCTCTTCGAAATGCCCGATCGAGTTGAACGCCCGAAGCGTATAATGAGTATCCCGGAACCAGCAGTACCGATAGTCCCAGTTCCGCGTGCTGTCATGGAACTCCGGCAGACTGGTCGAGCCGGACGCGATGATCGCACCTGTATCTTCATATTGATGCAGCTTCAACACCAGCGCAGACCGGATAATCTCCTCCTGGTACAGATCGGGAAGATAAGAGCTCTTGACCCATGTCTGCCAGTCTTCGGTCGTTTTGCGCAGGAACTCCTCCGCCGTCTCCTTGAGCGGCGCCTCCAGCGGCTCTCCATAAGTCAGGACGAGATAGCGATCCTGGTCGAGGACAAAAGATTTCTCCTTCAGGATATAGGTTAGCGGAATATCCGTGGTGAGCCGCACCTGCTGCTCGAGGTTGAGATACCGGATATGGTTGCTTCCAATCACCGCATCCGGAACGACCTTGCCATAGTCCCCTCGTGGCTGGCAGCTGACCATGATTGCCGGTTCGCCCTCCGCCAGCTCCACTTTCCGCATGATCATCAACGGCCGGAACTGCCTTTCATAAATCCGGATACGGGGCGCGAAGTCCTTGACGATAAATCGTCCGTCACGGCAGGTGAACTCGGTGCAAAGCACATTGGTGTTGGTAACATAGTACTGACGGACCCGGTAATCCTCCCCGGCCGGCCGGATAAAGAAATGGCCTCCCTTGTCATCGTCGAGCAGCGAACCGAACAGGAAGCTGCTGTCGAACCTCGGCACGCACATCCACTTGACGTCCGCCAGGAGGTCAATATAGGCCAGATAGGTGCAGTTGCCGATGACACCCATATTATATTTGTGAACCGCCATGTTATTCCTGTGTATGAGCAACCTCCGCCTTTTCCACCCCGCTTGCCGCCGGCGGCTGCAGGAGTGCGTTCAGCAGCGGCACCACGCGCTGCTGTGACAGGATCGTATATTGCGCGGCTGAAGCGCCGCTATTGACCTTGATCGTATACGCCTCCCCTTCCAGGGCTTTGAACATATCTTCGTCCGTCGTATCATCCCCTATGCACAGCACAAAATCGGGGTCCTGCTCCTTGATAATTTTCAATGCGGTAGCGCCTTTATCGAATCCGGCAATCCGCACCTCAACGACTTTGTTTCCGTCGATCACCTGCAAGGTGGTGTTCTGGATCAGCTGCGATAAAGTATTCAGCAGTTCCCGCGACCGCGAAAAACCCAGCCCTGTTTGTGTATTTCGATAGTGCCAGGCGATCGTGTTCGTCTTCTCCTCCACAAAAGATCCTGCACACCGCAGGACAAAGAGCTGCATGATTCGGCTGATCTCGTCCTTCCAGAGATCGGATACCGAAACCATCTGCTGCCAGGCGCCGTTCCGCATTTTGAAACTCGCGCCATGCTCAGCCACCAGCGTGATGGGAAGGTTGCCCAGCCAGCGTTCAAGTGAGGAGAGATCACGCCCGCTGATGATGGCGACATGATTTTTGGGGTCCGCGGCAAGTCTGGTCAGCAGATCCCGCACAACTCCGTCCGGTGATGCCTCTGACGGGATGCGGGTGAATGGCACCAGTGTCCCATCATAATCCAACAGCAAACAACGGTTCTTCGCCCCGTGGTAGTGCCGGTAGATCCCCGCAAACGCCTTGTCGTCCAATATTCTTACCTTCTGTTTCCGCTGCTCCTGTTTAACCTGCATCAATTGGTCCATGAAGTCATTTACCCACTTGAAAACATCGTATTCCTGCAGGCGCCGCTGCATCAGCGTAATCCGGTTCCGTTGTTCATAAACCGGCATCGCCAGCGCCCGGGTGATCGAAGACGCGACATCGAATACATCCGTCGGATTGACCAGGATCGCCTCGCTCAGTTCACTTGCGGCGCCCGCAAGCTCGCTCAGGATCAATACCCCCTTGCCGGTGCTGCTGGCGACATATTCCTTGGCCACGAGGTTCATCCCGTCGCGCAGTGGTGTGATCAGCGCCACGTCAGCCGCCTGGTACATGGCTACCAACTCGGTAAAGGATAAATGCATATACCGGTAAAGGACCGGCTGCCAGCCGATGCTCGAGAACTTCCCATTGATCGTCCCGATCTTCTCTTCGATCTGCTTCTTCCGCTCGCTGTAAGCGGGGATCGTACTTCGTGATGGCACGATATTGAGGATGAACACCACCTTCTCCCGCCATTCCGGATACAGGTCGAGGAAATATTCGAATCCGGCGAGCCGCTGCATCAATCCTTTCGTGTAGTCGAGCCGGTCAACCGAAAAAATGATCTTTTTATCCTCGAGGTTGCGCCGGGCCTTGTTCCGGATCTCTTCCACCTCCGGATCGGTGGCCGCGGAATGAAACTTGTTATAGTCGATCCCGATGGGAAACAGATCGATCCGGATCAACCGATCCTGGTATTGCAGGTTATGAAAATAATGTTCGACCCCAAGGATCATTTTCACCGACTGCAAAAAGTGCTGGACATAGTCATAAGTATGGAATCCGATCAGGTCAGCCCCCATTACCCCGTGCAGCAGCATTTTTTTCCATTCCGTGGGCATCAGCCGGAAGATCTCATAAGACGGGAAGGGGATATGCAAGAAGAACCCGATCGTCGCGTCCGGCTTTTTGCTCCGCACCAGATGCGGCAGCAACATCAGTTGATAGTCGTGGATCCAGACCTGGTCGCCGGGTTCGAGCAGCGGTACGATCTTCTCGGCGAAAAGCTGATTGACCTGGACATAGGCGTCGAAATACTGGCTTTCATAGGTTGCCAGCGTGGAGAAGTAATGAAAGAGCGGCCAAAGCACCGAGTTGGCGAATCCATTATAAAAATT
>DATMLR010000528.1:0-3787 GCA_035570015.1 Puia sp. | reverse complement strand
TGCACAGGTTGATCCATCACCCGATACTGTTCCGGCCGATCCACCTGGAGCATCACAAGTCGGTGAACCCTTCGCCGTGGGCGGCGTATGCTTTTGGGCCGATCGAGGCTTTCCTGGAGTCGCTGATCTTTCCGATCATCCTGTTCACGGTCCCGGTGACGGTCTGGCATGTTTTTATCTTTTTTATTTTGAGTATCGTCTATAACGTATATGGCCATTTGGGGTTCGAGCTGTATCCAAGGGGGTTTCAACGGACGCGGGTGGGCCGGTGGATCAATACGTCGGTATCGCATAACCAGCATCACCATTATTTCAAAGGGAATTACGGATTGTATTTCCTGTGGTGGGATCGGTGGATGGGGACGATCCGGCCGGATTATGACCGGGCTTTTGAAGAAGTGACGGGAAGGGTGAAGGGGGGCGTAGCGAAGGGAGGGGGGTTGAAAGGAGGGACGTTGAAAGGAGGGACGTTGAAAGGCGGGGCGATGAAAGGCGGGGCGATGACTGCGCTCATTTTGCTGGCGGGTGTTGGAGCCGTGCATGGGCAGGTAAAAGCAGATGACGTGACGGGCACCTGGCAGACACATGGGGATAAGCCAGCCAAGATCCAGATCTATAAAACGGGTGAGCAGTATTTTGGGAAGATCGTGTATTTGCAGTTCCCGACGGAGAACGGGAAGCCGCTGGCGGACAAGAACAACCCGGATGCCAGCAAACAAGGCCGGCCGGTGTTGGGGCTGCTTATCCTGACGGGGTTCAGGTTCGATACGGACGAGTGGAACGGCGGAGATATCTACGACCCGGAAAAGGGGAAGACATATAGTTGCACGTTGTCGCTGAAAGATGCGGCTACGCTGAAGGTAAGAGGGTATATCGGGATCTCGCTGATCGGGCGGACGGAGATCTGGACGCGGGTCGCTAATTAAAGCGCTTACTCGGTTCTAAGGCTTTCCACGGGATTAACCATGGCTGCGCGGAGCGTTCGGATACCGAGGATAATCAGCGCGATCAGCAAAAGGGCGCCGCCGCCGGCTGCGAAGATCCACCAGCTAAGCGAAGTCTTGTATTCGAAGTTCTCCAACCATTTACGGCCACCCCACCAGGAAATAGGTACGGCGATGAGGATCGCGACGGCGATGAGTTTGAGGAAGTCGCGGGATAGGAGGATGATCAGGTTGGTGACGCTGGCGCCGATGACCTTGCGGATGCCGATCTCTTTTGTCCGCTGGTTGGTCACATAAATGACCAGACCCAGGAGGCCCAGACAGCTGATAAAGATGGTGAGACCGGTGGCCCAGGTCAGGAGGCGGGAGATGTTTGTTTCCGCGGTGTAGAATTTTGCGATGGTATCGTCGACGAATTGATAATCGAAGTCATCGTTCGGATAGACAGCGTGGAAGGCTTTTTGGATGGCGGCAATGGTCGCCGGCCAGTTGGAACCATCGGGGGTGGGAGGTTGGAGCTTTATGTTAAAGACGGGTGCGTTTTTGGTGCCGTTTGCGATGACCAGGGGCTTTATCTGGTCCCGGAGTGAATGGGGGAAGAAATCCGCTACAACCCCGACGATGTGGGGATTCCCATTAAATTCCATGATCTGTTGCCCGATAATCTTTTGGGGGTCCTGGTAGCCGAGGAAATGAAGGAAGTTTTCGTTTATCACTACCGCGTTTGTGGTGTCGCTTTGGGGAGCGCTGGCACCTGCCAGCAGGCGGAGACTGTATAGGCGGAAATAATTGCTGTCCCCGAGCTTTACCTCTGCATTTTCATGGATCTGTTTCTTTGCTGTATTGATGGTCATGCTGCTTGTCCAGGTGCCGTTACTGGAGGGCGGGTTGCTGGAGATGCTGACCAGGGCTACCCCAGGCATGGCCTTTAGCTTATCGTACAGTACGGTTTTCTTGTTTGCTTGCTCCCGATCGTTGACCCGGAAAAAGAGGATGGCGTCTCTTTTAAAACCGAGGTCTTTATTGAGCGCATAGCTGATCTGACGTGAGACGAGGAGAGTACCGATGATGAAGACCTGGGCGATGACGAACTGGGAAACGGTGAGCGATTTACGGAGCCACGCGGAGCGGGTCTGGCCGGTATTGGCAAAAGCCTGGTTCTTCAGAACGAGGACGGGCTTGAAACCGGAGAGCACAAGCGCGGGGTAGACGCCGGAGAGGAAGGTTACGACGAAGATCAGGAGAACCAGGAAGCCGATGATACCGGGCTGCCGGAGCAGGTTGAAATGGAAGTCCTCGGGGATAAAGTCGGCGAAGATCTTAAGGAGGAAGGGCAACAGTATCAGGGAGAGGACCGTGGCCATCAGCGTCAGCACAAAAGTCTCCGTGAGGAATTGGAAGATCAGCTGGCGACGATGACTTCCCATGGTCTTGCGGATGCCGATCTCCTTTGCGCGCTGGGAGGCCTGGGCGGTTGTCAGGTTGATAAAGTTGATCGAGGCCAGCAGCAGGAGAAACGCTGCGACGGCCAGCAAATAATAAAGGGTCGGTTTATGGGCCTGGCGGCTCTCGTCGAAGACGCCGTAGTCGAGATCGAAGTGGAGATCGGAGAGGGGTTGGAGGGCGCCGGCTACCGTGGCGCGGCTTTTAGGGTCGGGTTTTCCGTTTGCGTCATTAATGAGCTTGGTGAGTTGTGGTTCGACGGTCGCTGGTTTTACCCCGGGCAGAAGGCGGACGAAGAGCTGATCTGCCGAATTGGTCCAATGCCAATTACCGAAGCTCTCGGGTTTGAGGCGGCCGGTATAATAGGTGGGGCGGGAAATAAACGTGCCGAAATAGAAATCCGTGTTGCCGGGCAGGTCGTTTACGATGCCGGCGATGGTGCACTGGATAGTATCATCGAAAACAATGGTTTTACCAATGATGTCGGGATATTTCGTTTTGCCGTAATAGAGGCGGGCATTCTTTTCGGTGAGGACGACCTGGTAAGGTTGTTGGGTGGCCGTTGCGGGTGAACCCGCGACCCAGGTGTACCCGACGAGATTAAAGTAGTTCGCATCTGCCGCAAGGATATCTTTCTGTTTGCGGAAGACGACAGGGCTGTTGACGTTGGGGAAGGGGATCGTGACCCGGACCTCATCGAGAGTGCGGATGGGAGCTACGAACTCAACACCGGAGACTTTGTCTTTGACGGCGGCGCCCATAGGTTCGGGAAGGCAGCCACTGTGCCATTCACCGTTGTCGTTCTTACCATGGATGACAACGCGATAGATGCGGGCTCCGTCTTTTTCGAACTTGTCAAAGTTGAAGTCGTACTGGACGAGGAGAAAGATCACTAGGGAGGCGCTGATGCCGATAGCAAGACCGACGATATTGATAAAGGAGAAGACTTTGTTGCGGCGGAAGGCGCGCAGGGCGACGAGGAAATAATTTCTTATCATATTTAGGTTTGGTTAAGTATAATTTCCGTGTTGGTGATACTGATCTTTCTTTCCTTATAGAGTTTTCCTGTTGTCATTTTGAATGTCTTTTTGCTCATGCCGAAAAAGGAGTAGATCGCATCAGGGTCTGACTTGTCGTGGTAAGGGAGACGGCCTTTGTTCTCCTTGAGGAGTCGGAGGACTTTGTCGGCGGCGTCTTCGACGCGGGCATAGCCGGGGCGGCCGGCAGCCACGTCGATTAACACGTCACCGGAGGGGGATTGGTCGGCGGGGAGGATATTTTTGATAAAGCCGGGGAACTGGTCGCCGATGTGGATATCACGATAGATCTCATTCATGTGGAGGACACCGGTGTGACGGTTGTTGATGATGACGACATAGCCGATATCGGTGCGGCGGTAG
>DATMLR010000527.1:0-27979 GCA_035570015.1 Puia sp. | reverse complement strand
TTCACACCAGCCAACCATATCAATAAATACCTGCCCGCCGCCATTTTGTATTTCTTCCTGAATGCCTTTCTTCTTCCGGTGGGGTTGCTTTATACGACGCTGCTGACCCCCTTCCTGCTGATCTGGGTCGCACGTTATCGGAATATCCGGCCGACGTTACTTTATTTCCTGATGCTGATCCCTTTCATAATCGCTCATTCGATACTTGAGGTCGATTGGGCCTACTACGGATATTCACTGGCGCTTTCCTTCAGCGTTTTTGTCTTTGGGCTCGCTTTTTATCAGTATGTCTTGTCCTGCAGATCCCTCCGCGAGATCTTCCAATCCATCCTGCTGATCAACGCCTTCATGACCGTTATCGCGCTCATCGCACTGCCGGTCCCCGGGCTGCGGGAATTCTTCTGGTACAACAAGACCCTTTCACGCGGCATTGAAGGTATCGAGCGGTTGAAGATGCTTACCTACGAACCTTCCTATTATTCAATCGTGCTGACGCCGATCGCTATCTACTATTTGCTGAAAGCGATCAGGAACGAGCTGCCGCAGCGCGCAACCTACCTCGCGCTGGTACTCATACCGCTATTCCTTTCCATGTCGTTTGGTGTGATCCTCGGCATAGCACTGAGCTTGCTGCTTTTGCTCATCATCCGGGGCGGTGGACAATTGCGGCGGTACGGCGTTTTGCGCCGGGTATCCGGATGGGCCTTACTGCTCCTGGCTGTAGCCGTCGTTGCCTTCCTGTCCTTTCCTGACAACTTTATTATCCGGCGGCTGGACAATATCCTGGCGGGCAGAGACAGCTCGTTCACAGGCCGCACCCTGGACTCTTTCATTCTAAGCCTGGACATTGTGCACAAAAAGAGCCTATTCTGGGGAACGGGGTTCGGTCAATTCAAACTGCTCGGAGTGGCCAGGTTCCGTGAGTTCTATAACTCCAATCGCTATACGATCCATGACGTGGTGATCCCCAACAGCATTGGCGACCTCCTCGGCACGCTCGGGTTGTTTGGGGTGGCGATCAAGCTTTTCATCGAAGCATATTTCTTTTTCAGGACGAAGGTTTTCCGCAACGACTACCGGCTGGTTTTGTTCCTGTTCATTTTTGTCTATCAGTTCACAGGCAGCTTTATCTCCAATATAGCGGAATATGTGATCTGGATCCTTGCGTTCACGCCGGACCTGTTCCCGGAATTTCAAAACCCAGCTCATGAAACCGAGCATGATACACTTAGACAGTCGGATGAAAATACTCTTTATAGCCCGGGCCTCGTTGTTTAAGAACAGAGGTGGAGATACGATCCAGCTGTACAAGACGGCAGAGTGGTTGGGTAAGCTCGGCGTCGTCGTGGATATCCGGCTCGCGAATGAGGATATCGATTATACGGGTTATGACCTCATCCACTTTTTCAACCTGATGCGGCCTGCGGATATCCTCCGGCACGCCATGACCTCCGGAAAACCTTATGTCGTTTCGCCTTTATTCGTGGACTACTCGGAGGCCGACAGAAATACGCGCTCGGGGCTCGCAAAGCTATTGCTCCGCCTGGTCCCACCGGACCGGATCGAATATCTCAAGGTGATCGCGAGGCGAATCCTGAACGGCGAAAGGATCGTCAGTTCCCGATATTGGTGGTATGGCCAGCGGGGATCGATGTGCCAAATCCTAAGACATGCCACCCTCCTCCTGCCGAATTCGGAATCCGAGTACAACCGGCTGCTACAGCGCCTGGCCATCCCTTGCCCCTATCAGGCTGTCCCGAATGCCATCGACCCGGATATTTTCCGGATGTCCGCCGATGCGCAGGCGAGAGAGGATGATCTGGTATTGTGCGTAGGAAGGATAGAAGGGATAAAGAATCAACTGAACCTCGTAAGGGCAGTTAACGGATCATCTTTTCGGCTGATCCTGGTTGGGGCGCCCGCTCTCAACCAGGCGGCCTATTATGAAGAATGCCGAAAAGCCGCAGGACCCGGCGTTACTTTTATTAACCCGGTTTCTCAGGAAGAACTTGTCGCTTTCTATAGCCGGGCAAGGGTACATGCCCTTCCCAGTTGGTTCGAGACTACCGGGCTTAGTTCCCTCGAGGCGGCGGCCATGGGCTGTGCCCTCGTGATCACCGACAGGGGAGATACCCGCGAATATTTCGGCGACCAGGCCTTTTATTGTGATCCCGCATCGCCCGCATCAATTTTGGAAGCGCTGAAGAAGGCGGCAGGCGAAGGGCCGTCGGGCGCCCTGCGGAGAAAGATCCTTGCACGATACACGTGGGCGGAAACGGCGCGCTACACCCTTGAGGCCTATCAGATAGCGCTTACTGCGCCAAAACTACCCAAAAAGCCATAATTTTGGCCCCCTAAACCGCTGTACACAAACCGAGCGAACAAAGATTATGTATGAGCAACGGATCTCCGGTCTTCCTTAGAAACTACCTGAATTTCCTGGCAATTGTTTTGGTCCTCCTTACCACCATTTTCGGCTGGTTCCTGCCGAATAGCTGGGCGCTCCTGCTTGTAATAGCCTGCCGCTTGTTGTATGGCAACCCCATTGCCAACATAAGAACGGCTTTTTCCAACCGCCTTTTCCTGGCTTTTTTTATTTTTTTCCTCATCGATGCGGCCGGTTATCTTCATACGCACGACACCGGCACGCAAGGGAAGATTGTATCAAAAGAAGCGGCTATGGTAGCTATCGCCTTCGTCTTCTGCGCCGGAGAATTTGCCGACGGCCAAACCTACAGGCGATTGATCACCGCCTATTCCCTGCTGTTGCTGGCGGCCTCCGTCTATTGTCTTGTTTTGGCCTGGCTCCGCTACAGGGTGAATCAAAGCCGCTACGAGCTGTTCTATCATCCCCTCACGGCGCCTATCTCTCACAACGCCGTATTCTTCTCCATATTCATGTTGTTCGGGATTGTCTTTCTGCTGTCGCGTTACGGGGAGCCGGCGATCGGTTTCCTTTCGAAGCGCGGCAGGAAGGTGCTGCGCTATGCGTTATTCATCTTCTTCCTTGGGATGATGGTTATGCTGTCTTCCAGGCTGCTGCTGGTGATCACGCCGCTTATCCTTTTCGATATCATTTCACGCAGGTTCACCGATCGCAGGAGAAAGCTGGTGCTGGTTATTGCCGGAGCGCTGGTTCTTATTGCGGTCGGCATGCTTGGCTCATCTAATAATTTCATCAGTTGGCGGTTCGGGGAGATCAAGGAAGGACAACTAAGCGTTTTGAAACAGCAGCAATTCGATCCTAACACACATTTCAGCTCCTGGGATTCCCGCCTCCTGCAATGGCGCTATGCAGGGGAGATCCTGAATGCCGGCCATGCGTGGCTCTTCGGCGTGAGCCCCGGCGATAGCCAGGACCTGCTGGATCAGAAGTATATCGACGCACACATGGATATCGGAAATCCCGCGGAAGGCCCTAACCGCCATATCCGCGGCTACCTCGGATTTAATTTCCATGACCAGTACGTGGAAACGCTCGTCCGAACCGGATTGGTCGGGCTGACGTCCCTGTTTGCCATCTTTGCGCTGTTGTTCGTCCGGGCAAGGAGATCCGACCTGAGAGAAGCCTGGTTCGTCATCCTGACCATCGCCATTTTCTTTATTTTCGAGTCGCCCATTACCCTGCAGGATGGAGTTTTCCTGTTCAGCTTTTTCCCCCTTCTGGTCCTCTATGCCCCCAGGCAGCCGGCTCCGGGCCGGGATAATTCATGATTAAACATTAATTTGCGGTGCAATTATGAAAAAAATCATCTCTGTTGTAGGCGCCAGACCTAATTTCATGAAGATTGCGCCCATCCATTTCCAATTCTCAAAATATAAAAATACGCTCAGTCATCTCATCTGTCATACCGGTCAGCACTATGACGAGAAAATGTCCAAAATTTTTTTTGACGAGCTTGGATTGCCAAAGCCGGATTTTTACCTTGGCGTGGGATCAGGATCTCATGCGGTGCAAACCGCCGCCGTGATGGTGGCTTTCGAAAAAATACTGTCGGCGGAAAAGCCTGATCTTGTCCTTGTCGCCGGAGATGTCAATTCCACCATCGCCTGCAGCCTGGTAGCAAAAAAATTACATATAGCCGTCGCGCATGTGGAAGCCGGTCTCCGGAGTTTCGACCGCGGGATGCCGGAGGAGATCAATCGGATCCTTACGGACACGATCTCGGACTTCCTGTTCGTGACGGAGGAAAGCGGCATGCAGAACCTGAAGAAAGAAGGCATTGCGGATGAAAAGGTCTTCTTTACCGGGAACGTCATGATCGACAGTCTGGTCAGCAATCTGCCGCTGATCGACGCTTCCGCCATCCGAAGCCAGCTGCAGATCGAAGACACGGAGTATTTGCTGGTCACCCTCCACCGGCCAAGCAATGTGGACGACCGCGACTCCTTGTCTGACATCCTGGGGCTGCTCAACAAGCATGCGCGGGGACGAAAAGTAGTATTTCCCGTACATCCCAGGACCCGGTCCAATATAAAGGCTTTTGGGCTCCAGGAGGAGATTGCGCCGGAGGTCATCCTGACAGAGCCCATCGGGTATATCGACTTCGTGCATCTGGTCAAAAATGCGCGCGTGATCATAACGGACAGTGGAGGGATCCAGGAAGAAAGCACTTTTCTCGGCGTGCAATGCGTCACGTTGAGAGATAACACGGAGCGTCCCATCACCGTCAGCGTAGGTACGAATCATCTCGCCGGTACAGACGTTGCAAAAGCGGATTCGGTGATCGCCGACGTGCTCGCCGGAAAGGTGAAAAAGGGCGGTATCCCCCCTTTATGGGATGGTAAAGCGGCGGAAAGGATCTGTCAGGAACTTATTCAGCACAGTCTGAGCTAGTCCTATATATTTGCATAAATTCAATCGTATACCTCTATTCAACGCGTATGGAAAATCAACCGAAACAACAAGCCTCCGGCGAAGAAAAAGAAGTTGACCTCGGCGTTCTTTTTTCCGTTTTTGAAAAAGTAGGCCATCGTCTGATATCCGCGCTAAGATCGTTCTTCTTCTGGCTTGTCGACGGCCTGATCCTTCTCCTGATCTTCCTCAGGCGCCGTTTCCTGCTGATACTGGCAGGGCTGGTGCTGAGCCTGGCCCCGGGTCTCTACCGTTACCTGACACGGGGCAGCCAGTATTATTCCGCCATGACGGTAAGGGCCAATTTCGGAAGTGTCCATGACCTGTATAATAAGATCGACTACTTCAATTCCCTGATCGAGTTAGGCGAAACCAAGAAACTGGCGGAGCTTTTTCACCTGACGGAACCCGAGGCAGCCAAGCTTCACCGTTTTGAAATTGAGCCGGTGGATGACGAACTGCAGGCAACGGAACTGTATAAGAAGATAGTTTTAGACGGGGGCCTCGAGAATATCAGCATCGACAATGACAATCAGAAGGACACGGTATGGCCAAAGCTGGTAATGAAATACGCCGATTTCAGAAAAAAGCTGATGGATTATGATTTCCCTGTGCAAAGGATTCTTCTGTATAGCCTGTCGCCGGACGTCTTTACCAACGTAAGCGTGGGCTTGGTGGAGGCCGTCTCGGGCAACCCGTCATTGGCAGAGCGGAAGAAAGCAGTAGATTCACTTGTCGGCGAAGAAGCAAACCTCGTTCTTGGCTCGCTGTCTACCGCCGATACCCTGTTGAAGGCATTCAGCAAAAGGATAGCTTCCGGAGAGCGGCCGGAAGGTTCGACCCTTTCGATATCCCCGCAGCCGGCCCACAGTCCGGAGGCCGAGATTTTTGACAAAGAGCGGGATCTGAGAGCATCTTTGTCGGGTACGCGGCAGTATTTGGAGAACCACCGGCAGATCCTGGACGTCTATTCCGGCTTCAACGCCACCGGCACACCCATTTCTCCTTTCAAGGAATCCTTCCTGCAATATTCGTTGTGGTGCCTGCTGGGAACGGTAGCTTTGCTGCTGTTGTTTGAAGCCTATGTGAAAATTGCGGAACTGGAAAAACGGAGACGGGGCAATACCCATACAATCTAATGCTTAAAAGGCTCGCCCTGGTAGCGCTGTTCACGGGCTCGGCCCAACTGAGCACCTTATTGGCCCTTAAACAACTCGGAGGATCGATGGACCCGGGCCAGTTGAGTTCGCTCGGCGGGATCGATTCTCTTCTGAACCTGATCATCAACCTCATCGCGCTCGGATTGCTGATGTCTTCAGTGCGGGACCTCGCCATTAGTCAAGATTGGCAGCTCGAGATGGATAAGGCTCAAACGGCGCGGTTGACCCTTTCCCTTTTTCTGATCCCTGCCGCGGCATGGAGCCTCCATAACCATGATTATTTCATTTTCCTTTTTGCTCCCGTGCTCGCCCTGAACGCCGACTATGCGCTGTATGGCCGTTCTTATCCCGTTCTGGCGGCGGCCTTTGCCTTTGCAAGGGTCCTGATCCCCTACGTAGCGGTCCTAATCGCGGTGAAACTCCACACAGCCTATGCGATACCGGTTTTCTTCGTGAGCTCCGTGTTGGTCTATCTGGGATCCGGGATATTCATCACCCGCTTCCTGGGCCGCCCTTACTGGCAACGGCCTTCCTGGAAAAGCCTGCATCTCTATTGGAAAAGCCTCAACCTCGGGGTTGTCAGCTTGTCCTTCTATTTCATTGGGCTGGGCCTTATTACCGTTGCCGTATATTTCTATAATGACCGGGTCATCGCTGCAGCCTATGTCGGATGTAAGCTATACATGATCTTCAAAGGTGTGCTCCGGATCATCAGCCAGTCCTTTATCCGGGAAATGATCAATCCCGATGTACAGCTGCAGGTGGACCGGCTGGCCGGCTTCGCGGGCTTTCTTTTCCTCGCGGCTGTCTTAATTTACCCTGCCACTTTCCTAAAACTTTTCTTAAGTAAGGCTTTGGAATTCGACAAGAATATGCTGCTCATCCTGGCGCTCGCCGGTCTGGTCTCGGCGGTACTGGTCAGCTTAACCAGCCGGGCCATCCTCGAAAAAAAAGACCGGCCCTACGCCATCATTACCGGTATCGCCTCGCTGGCAGCCATCGCGCTTTGCATCATTCTTTCCTTTTTCGTACCTTCTCCCGCGAGTATTTTCGCCGCCATCTTCGCAGGAGAACTGCTAAGCGTGATTGGCCTGATCAATCTGTACCGCAACTGGAAGGACCTGGCCCGGCGAATGGCGATATGGGCAAAATATGTCTTGCTTGCCGCGATTCCGCTTGGGGTCCGGGCTGTCTGGGGTGACTCCTACCTGACGTTCTTTTCCGGAATGGGACTTATGGGGGCCACCTTTCTGCTGGTCTTCCACCAAAAACTCCGGCTAAAGAAAATCTGATCCATGCCAGTACGCATTCCATCCATAAAAAATCTCTTCCGGCTCGAGACTCTCATCTTGCTCTATTTCCTGGCGTTGTTGTTCTTCGGCAAAGCGTTTACCAAGTTTTCCGTCATCGGTCCGCTGTACCTGCACGATGCTGTTCTGCTGCTCATAACGGTGCTCGCCATCAACCGCGGGAAGCTCGTGTCACGATTCAATTCCGTTTGGATCCTGCTCGCCATCGCAGGGTTTTACCTGGTCATATCCTTACTCTTTTTTCATCTGCGGGGGCCGCTGCTGCTGATGGCCTTCCGGCAGTTCAATCTCTTCCTTTACATGGGATGCTCGCTGGTAATTTTTAATAGTGTGATCAGGAGCAGCGCCGATCTGCCCAAACTGCTCCGGCTGATCAGGCTGATATCCATCCTCTCCGTATGGCTTCAGGTGGGATTGATCATCTACGGCAAACTTTTCGTCCCCGGCTTCTCCCTCTTCGGGGAAGGCGATTACAATTATTTCTCCCCGCTGGCGGTTTTTGGCATTATCTCCTACAGCGCGATAGTACTGGCCTATGAAAAGAACGTTTACTTTCGGTGGGGCAAGCTGATCTTCACCCTCTTTCTGTCCACCACAATCGGGCATTCCTCCGCCTTCCTGGCCGTTTTCATCGTCATCATCGTCTATTTCCTCACCCGGATCAAACCCCTGCACCGGTTCATCGCCGTAGGGATTTGCCTGACCGCCATTCTGGCACTGGATCTCCTGCCGTCATTCAGGGATGTCAATGCCAGCTGGCGATTGTTGTACTGGCACCACATCCTGAACAACATCGTATTCCAGCATTATCTTATCCTGGGGAACGGCTTCGGCAAGCCCTTTATGACTTCTTCCTTTGCGTTATACCTGAATGAGGTGCTCCGTTCCCCCATCATGATCAACGATCTGTACCCGCTGGCGACGTACCTGAACCCGCCGCATAATTCGATCCTGACCATCATGTTCCATGTCGGATTTCTCCCGGCCATGCTCCTGTTCGTTCCCTTAAAGAAATTCTTCGGTCAGATCCTCCTGCGGTCGTATTCGGCGGACCCTGCAATCAATTTCCTTGTGTATGCGCTGGCCGGGTGTTTTGTGTGGATCATGTTCAATGTCATCCTCGAACTGCCCCATTCGGCTACTTTTTTCTGGCTCGTTTATCTCACCACCGCCTTTGCGCTTAAAATGAGGGGAAGACCATGAAGAAAATCTTGTTTTTGGCCCAGCTGCCACCTCCCGTTCATGGGGCATCGATCGCGAATAAGATATTGATCGACAGCAGCCTTATATCGGAACACTACGAAATCAGGCATATCGATATCAGCGCTGCGGGGAAAATAGAAGATATCGGCAAGTTCTCGCTCGGCAAGCTGCCGGGTATAGCCCGTACGATTCTCAGCATCGTCCGAAACCTTTTCAACTTCCGGCCGCATATCGTCTATCTGAGTCTTTCGCCCTCGGGATTTGCCTTTTACCGGGATGTCGTCTATGTTCATATCATCAGACTTTTCAGGCCGGAGTTGGTTTTCCATCTGCATGGAAAGGGTCTGCGCCGGAGTGCGGAAAAAAGCCGGCTCTTCAGACGGCTCAGCAAAAACATCTTTAAGAACAGTCATGTCGTCTTCCTCTCCGAAAGGCTTCGTTCGGATGCCGCCGGTCTTTCTTATAAAAGCTCTTATGTCGTCAATTACGGATTCCCGGCGGGGGTAGCCCCCGGACCGGTAGCCGCCGGATCGCCCCCCCCCAGGGCCGCACAGGACGGTAATAAAGCGGTCGAGATCTTATATCTTTCCAATTATGTCCGGACCAAAGGCGTGCTTGACCTCGTGGACGCCCTGGAGATAGTTTCACACTCGCATAGCCAGTTCAGCGTTTCCCTGGCAGGCAAACCATATGACATCAGCCTGGAATTCCTGAAGGACTATGTAAGGGAAAAAGGCCTGGCAGACAGGGTCAGGGTTTGCGGACCTAAGTACGATGGCGAAAAAGTCGAGCTGTTGGAGAATGCCGATATCTTCGTCCTCCCGACCTACTACGAGAATGAGGCATTCCCCCTGTCGATCCTCGAAGCCATGAAGTTCGGGCTCCCTGTCATCAGCACGTATGAAGGCGGGATACCCGATATGATAACGGATGGGGTGGATGGACGGCTTTCCCCCGGCAGGGATATTGCGGCCCTCGCACGACAAATCGAATACCTGCTGGACCACCCGGAGGAAAGACGATCGCTGGGGGAGGCCGCCAGAAGAAAATTTTTGGAAAGGTTTACCGTTGCTACTTTTGAACGGAATATGCTGCAGGTGTTTGAGCGCATCTGCCCGCCGGAACCTTAAAACGAACTCCATCATCTATGTGCGGAATTGCAGGATTTATCAATTTTCAGGAGGCGGACAAGCTCGCCGGGATGGCCATGGACGCCGAAGCGCACCGGGGGCCGGATAGCCGGCATACATGGACGGAAGACAACGTTACCTTAGCCCATCTTCGCCTTTCCATCATCGATCTGGACCACCGGAGCGACCAACCTTTTATCAAGAATGGGTTAGTGATGGTCTTCAACGGGGAGATCTATAATTACAAGGAACTGAGGGCACGCCTTATGGAATCCGATGCGTCTCTGGAATTTCGCACCGATTCCGACACGGAAGTGCTCCTGGAGTGTTACCGGCTGAAAAGAGAAAAATGCCTGGACGATCTGATCGGGATGTTTGCATTCGCCATTTACGACCAGGCCGAAAAGACTCTATTTCTGGCGAGGGACCATTTTGGGATCAAACCGTTGTTCTATACATTCATCGGTAACCGGCTGGCTTTCGCCTCTGAGCTGAAAGCGCTGGTGAATATCCCGGAATTCAACCGGACGATCGATCGGGAGGCGCTGGTCGGGGCAATGACGTATCTCTGGGTACCCGGGAATAACACGATGTTCGAAGGCTGCTCCAAACTGCCGCCGGCACACTACATGCGGCTACCCCTTTCCGGCACTCTTCTTCAACCGCGGATCATGGAATACTGGCGCCCCGAAACCCGTGTCGTTCACACCGACGAAAAAGCGACCATCGGGACGCTGACGGACTGCATGGAGGCCTCGATCCGGCGGCATATGATCGCGGATGTGCCTGTGAGCAGTTTCCTAAGCGGCGGCCTCGACTCCTCGCTTATCTCGGTGATGGCCGCCCGTACCGGCGTCAATCTTTCCACCTATACCATCGGAACATCGGAGGAAGATAAGAAGATTGAAAAGATGCCCGCCGATGAAAAATATGCCCGGTTGCTGGCCGATCAGTTCCATTTCGATCACCATGAGATCGTTGTCAAAGCCGACATCATCAACGATCTGCCAAAGATGGTATATATGTTGGACGAGCCGATCGGCGACCCCGCGGCGCTCAACACTTATCTCATCTGCAAGGCAGCCCGGGATAACGGAGTAAAGGTACTGCTCTCCGGCATGGGGGCGGACGAACTCTTCTTCGGCTATCGACGGCAGCGGGCTACTTTGCTGGCCTCCCGGTATCAGCGTTCCCCTGCCTTCCTCAGAAAGCCACTGGAAGCCATCGCCGGTCTTCTGCCGGTGAAGGCCTTCGGAAAAGGCATTCGGATCGTCCGCTGGCTAAAGCGATTTCTGTCGTTTGCCGGTTTATCGCCTGAAGGCGCCTACATGCGCAGCTACTCCTATTATGACGCGGATGAGTTGAAGGAGCTCTTCCGGACAGATGTCAGCGGCGACTTCGCAAAACTGCGTGAACAGCATAGACATTTCTATGACGATAATGGGTATGATGAGCCAATAAACAAGATGTGCTATACCGACATGCACCTGTTCATGGTCGGCCTGAACCTCACTTATACGGACAGGGCTTCCATGGCGGCATCGGTGGAAGTACGGGTGCCCTTTATAGACCGGGAAGTCGTGCAGACCGCCTTACACATCTCCGGTGACCTGAAATACAAAAAGAAACAGCAAAAATATATCCTGAAGAAAGTAGCGGAAAAGTATTTGCCGCACTCCATCATCTACCGGCCGAAAGCGTCGTTCGGAGCACCCATCCGATCATGGATCAGCAACGATCTGAAGTCCCTCATCGACGAGTTGTTGTCCGAACGCCAGGTGATGGCAAGAGGGCTTTTCAACTACGGCTATGTGAAGAAACTCATTGACGAAGACCGGAAGGGGGTAGCTGATAATGCCTATCGCATCTATCAGCTGATCACGCTGGAGCTCTGGTTTCGGCAGTATTTGCTTTAATGCGTAATTTCGCGGCCAAGTTATATTATGAAGCAGGTTATCCAGAATTTCAAGACAGGTGAATTGTATGTAGATGAAGTGCCGTTGCCGGCCCTCGCAGGGGGTATGGTACTCGTTGAAAACCGATTTTCCCTGATCAGTGCGGGTACCGAACGCAGTACGGTCAAAACGGCAAAGGCTAACCTGCTGGGTAAGGCCCGACAGCGTCCGGACCTGGTGGCCCAGGTGCTGCAAAATATCCGGAAAGAGGGTCTCAAGGCTACGTTCGAGAAAGTGCGCACAAAGCTGGATTCGCTCAAAGCGCTGGGTTATAGCACGGCGGGCGTGGTCGTCGGCTCGATGGACACCGAAGGCCGCTTCAAGACCGGAGACCGGGTCGCCTGCGCCGGCCAGGATTATGCCTCCCATGCGGAGGTAGTTAGCATTCCTCAGAACCTCATTGCCCGGATACCCGACAATGTTTCTTTTGAAGAGGCCAGCTTCACAACATTGGGGGCCATCGCGCTGCAAGGTGTCCGTCAGGCGGAGCCGCGACTAGGTGAGTCCGTCTGCGTTATCGGGCTCGGATTGCTGGGCCAGATCACCTGCCAGTTGTTGAAAGCGAATGGCTGCCGCGTATTTGGGATCGATATGTCCGGCCGGCTGGCAGAGCTTGCCCGCCAACTGGGCGCGGATGAAGCCCTGACCCGCGATAATCCCGACCTCAAAAATAGCATTGAGCATTTCACGACCGGTTACGGATTTGACAGCATCATTATCACGGCCGCGGCGCCTTCCAACGACCCCATAGAGCTGGCCGCGGAAATCGCCCGGAAGAAAGGAAGAGTGGTCGTAGTAGGAGCGGTTAAGATGGATATCCCCCGTGATCCACACTTCTACCGCAAGGAATTGGAGCTGCGGATGTCCTGTTCCTATGGGCCAGGCAGATACGACGTCCACTACGAAGAGCAGGGGCAGGATTATCCTTACGGCTATGTACGGTGGACGGAACAGCGCAACATGGACGCTTTCTTACAGCTGCTGTCCCGGAAGGGCCTCGATCTCAATGCCCTGATCACCCACCGCTTCGACATTGACGATGCAGCGAAGGCCTATGACATCGTCATGGGCAAAGTGCAGGAGCCCCATATCGGTATCCTGCTGCGCTATCCTGAAAACGACCGAAAATTCCTCACCGCCTTTCCGGTCAAGGAACCGGCAATTGCGAGGCCGTTGACGGTCGGCGGCCCATTGACAGTCGGCTTTATCGGGGCGGGAAGTTTTGCGCAGAACTACCTGATCCCGCCGGTGAAACAAGCCGGCGCATCCCTGCAAACGGTAGTTACCACCAAAGGGATCACAGCGAAAAATGTAGCCGCTAAATTTGCTTTTTCAAAAGCCTCGACAGACAGTTTGGACGTCATCGGTGATCCGGGTATCGATACCGTCTTTATCGCCACCCAACACGATACGCATGCATCGTACGCGCTGGAGTGTCTGAAGGCCGGTAAAAAGGTATTTGTCGAGAAGCCGCTGGCGATGACGGAAGAAGGGCTCGAAGCAATCCGCTCCTTTTACGATGCGCACGGTGGTTTCCTGATGGTAGGTTTTAATCGGCGGTTCTCGCCGGTGGCGCAGGCCCTGAAAAAGGAATTCGTGGGGGTTGCCGACTCTCTTGTGATCAACTACAGGGTGAACGCAGGCTTTATTCCGAAGGAACACTGGACGCAACAGGCGGATACGGGCGGCGGCCGGATCATCGGAGAAGTATGTCACTTCATCGATCTGCTGCAATTCTTTACGGGATCGCTGCCGGTGAGGGTGTTTGCAGAATGCATGGGCTCGGACAACAGCCGGGTGAAAAACGATGACAATGTTCTCATCACCATCCGGTTTCGTAACGGATCCGTCGGGACCATCACCTATGCCGCGGAGGGCGATAAAGCGCTGGCAAAGGAACGGGTAGAACTATTTGGCGGAGGCAAGGCAGCCGTCATCCATGATTTCAGGAGCGGAGAGATTTTTCACAACAACGGGGCACGCACGCTAAAGCTCGATGGCAAGGGGCACCGGCAGGAAGTGGAGGTCTTCCTCCACGCCGCGAAGACCGGCGGGAATAGTCCGATATCCTTCGAATCCATCTACTATACGACGTTGACATCCTTTAAAATACTGGATAGCCTCAGTTCCGGCCTTCCTCAAGCCCTTTAAACAACGCCAATGACGGACCAACAACATACCAGCGATATCCGGCAGTTTTGGAACGAAAATCCGGTTGGAAGCAATTTTATAACCTACGAGGCGGACAAATCCTTCTACACCAAATACGACGAATTCCGGTACCGGACCGAAGGGCATATCCTTGGTGAATTGGATGCGATCGACCTGGCAGGGAAAAAAACCCTGGAGATCGGGCTGGGACAGGGGGCCGATTCCATGCAATTGATCGACCGGGGCGCCATCTATTATGGAATTGACCTGACTGAGGAATCGGTGCGAAGGGTAAAAGAGCGATTCAGACTGTTCGACAAAAAATATGCTGAGGTAAAGGTGGCCGATGCGACCCAGATCCCCTATGCCGATGCGACCTTCGATGTCCTGTACTCCCATGGAGTGATCCATCACTCTCCCGAGATCGAAAAGATCGTAAGCGAGATACACCGCGTGCTGAAGCCGGGTGGACAGGCGGTGATCATGCTGTACCACAAGAACTCCTTCAACTATTACGTCAGCATCGGCCTTTTAAGGAGGACGGGGCTCCTGCTCATGCAGCTATTTCCTTTCCTGGCCAAACCAGTTTCCAGGCTCACCGGTGAAAGCGTCGACCGGATCAACCGGCACAAATACCACCTCAAACGGGAGGGATGGAAATATTTTCGGCTGAAGAATTTCCTGCATCGGTCGACCGATGGACCGGACAATGTTTATTCATCGGTATGGACCGCTAAGACCTCCAGGAAACTTTTTGGCGCTTTCTCCACGGTAACCACCCATGTCCATTTTCTGAACGAACGGCATTTGCTGGGCATCCAACATCTGCTGCCGCGATCGGGGAAAAATGCCATGGCGAGGCGGTATGGGTGGCATTTATGGATAAAAGCGGTCAAATGAAATCTTCCGCCCTTCTGAAACCCACCACCCTTCTCCTGCGACGTGCCCTTGTCTGGACGACCATTGCGGCAATCATCGGTTTGCTCGTCTTCCAATATCTCCGTAACAGAAGCCTGTGGCTCGACGAGGCCATGCTGGCATGGAACATCATCACCAGAAATCCCCTGCAACTCTTTAAGCCGCTCGACTATAGCCAGGTGGCTCCGATCCTTTTCCTGCTCATCGAAAAATTGTTCACGCTGGTCTTTGGGAACAACGACATGGCCCTGCGGATCTTTCCGCTAATATGTGCCATCCTGACCCTTCCCTTGTTCTACGATTTCGGGTCCGCCCTCACCAGGAGCCGGGTGATCGGCTTCCTGGCCTTATGCTTGCTCGGGTGTACGCCAAAATTCATTTATTACTCTTCCGAGATGAAGCAGTATGCGTGCGACATGTTCGTCCTGTGTTCCATTTATTTTGCGGCATTTAGCGAGTCTTCCTTTGCCCTTCGCAACCGGAAAGTATTACTCACGGTAACCGGGGCCGTCGCCGTTTTCCTGTCCAACGTTTCGGTTATTCCCCTGACGATCGTGGGCGGCCTGCTCTTCTACCGATGTATCAGGAATAAAAATGAGCGGCTGGTTTATACTTTGCCGCTGTTGGTCTGGGTGGCCTGCATCGGCGTCAATTTCTTTGCGTTTGTATACCACAATCCTACGGCCCAGGAAATGCGGGCGTATTGGCAGGAGTACTTTATGCCTTATCCCGGACATCCGGGGTTCACCGGCTGGCTGGCCGCAAGGAGCACCGATGTCTTTTCCGGCCTGTTGCCGACAACCGGTCCGTCGCTCTTCTGGCCGCATATTCCCATCCCTTACCTGGCGGGTATGATCATTTACTTCGGTAGTCTCGTGTTTCTCCTGGCGTCGGGGAAGTTTCGGCTATTGTATCTATGCGTGGGACCTGTCGTCCTGCATTTATTGCTGAGCGCAGGAAAGCTCTATCCTTTCGACCTGCGGCTGATCCTGTATCTGTTGCCGTTGTTCCTGCTGGTTATGGCCGCCGGCCTGTTTGCGGCGTGCAATTTCCTTTTTCAATGGGCGCCGCGCGTCCTGCGGTATGGAGTTGCCGTCCTTTTCGTGGTGCTGTTATTTGCCTATAATGCCTATTATAATTACCCTTACCTCTTTAGCGGAGAAGATATCAAGCCGGTGCTAACCGTCATGAACCAAAATATGCAGGACGGATACAATGTCTACGTATATTTCGGCGCCAGGCCGGCCTATCGTTATTACCGGGAGACCGGCTATGCGCATTTCGGGAGCGCAAAGATCGTCATGGGAGAGTCACACGCCGGCGACCCCGAAGGGTATCTCACCGAAATGCAATCGCTAAAAGGACCAACCTGGTTTTTGATCTCCCATGGAAGCACCCGGGAGGAGGAGCAATATATCCTGAAAGGCCTTGCCGCCAGAGGGACCAAGGTCAAAGAAATCATCGGCTATGGAAGCAGAGCCTACTTATTTGACCTTAAATAAGCGTGGGCCCCAAATTTAACCTTCAACACAAGGGCGATAAAGCGCGCATTTCCGACCATATACCGTTTGAACATCCGTTTCGGTTCCTGGCCAACCCGGTAAAGCCATTCCAAGCCGGCCCGCTGCATCCAGCGGGGAGCACGCTTCACCAGCCCGCTTACGACGTCGAAGCTTCCGCCGACCCCCATGATGAAATTGACCTTATGAAGGGTTTCTCGGTTTTGATAAAGGAAATTCTCTTTTGTGGGAGAAGAAATAGCGACAAAAAGGATATTGGCCCCGGAATCGGCGATGGCGCGCGCGATCGCGGGCTCCTCTTCTTTTTTGAAATAGCCGTTGCGATAGCCGGCAATGATCTCGGGAGAATATTTTTTCGAATAGTGATCGACCACCGATTTGACGATCGTCTCTTTGGCGCCCAGAAAAAACACTTTATAGCGATTTCTGCCCGCCAACCGGACCAGCTCTTCCATGAGGTCGATGCCGGCTACCCGTTCCTTCAGCGGTTTGCCCAGGACTCTCGACGCCCAGACCACCCCCTGACCATCCGCGTTGATGAGATCCGCATTGATTACGCTTTCCCGCAGCTGCGGGTCCTTTTGCATCGCGACGATCTTCCCGGCATTGACCACGGTGTGATGCAGGTGAACGCCGTTTTGAATGGCCGTGGCGATACAGTCGAGCGTCTCGGTCATGCTGAGATTGTCGATCGGGGTCCCCAGTATTACAACTCGATTATCCATTATTTGCGTTTAAAGATGCATAATAACAACAAAAGGCGTAGAACATCCAGGCCTGCGCCCACCGCATATAGTTAACCCGGGAGCTTAACCAACGTCTCCGCTGATAATAAAAGTATCCGGCGGGCGCCTGCATTTTCCGGATCGTCCAGTCCAGTACCTTATCGGCCAGGGCACGGTGCGCTGCCATCTGGTTCATTTTGAACAACGTGGCCAATAACTGTGCCGGAGCATGGATATCGATCGGTAACGTCTTGTTGTCATAGTATTTCGGTACTCCTTCGGCGGTGAAGAAATGTTCGAGGTAGTAGGAAAAGCCTTTTTCCAGAAAGGACCCGAATGATTGGTCACCGGTGAACTCCTGGTACTGGTAAATGCATTCCAGGTTGAACCCCGTATGAAAACTATCCACCCAGCGGTGATAGGGGAGGGTCCCGTACTCCCAGGCGCCATCGGGCCGTTGCCGGTCACAGACATACTGCACCGCCTTCCGGGCTTCATCCCGGAGCAGCTGTTCCCCGGTAAAGGAATATACCCTGGCCAGCAAGCGGGCCCCAAGCAGGGACGCGTTGAAAACCTGCGTCTTATCCAGGGGTGAGTAAGAAAACGAGAAATTCCCCTTTTCATCGTAGGTCCGGTTCAGGTCTTGCAGCACAAACCGGGCGCTGGTGAAGGCCGTATCCAGCCAACGGGATTCCTTTAACAATTCACCGGCGGTCAATAAGGCATCCGCCACGAATGAGGTCGCTACCACCGTAGGGGTTCGTTTCGGCTGATAGAAAGCCCTCGCCTGCCAGTCAAAATTATAACCCCAGCAGGCTCCCGAATAGCCCTCAGAAGCAATGCTCAATATCCTGTCCGCGAGGAACACGATCTTTTCACGGTATTCGTCCCGGGGTTCGGTCCGGTACAGATAACAGTATCCGGTCAGAAAAAGCCCAAGCCCTTTGGGATTGTGTTCCTCCGGCACCCCGGTCATCCGGCGCAGATTAACCGGGCTGCGCTTGAACAGCTGGATCCAGGCGAGGCGGAACCATCTCGAACGGCTGAGCCCGGGCAGGGCCTGAAAGAGGCGGCTGTTCAATCCATCATAGGGATCCCAACCGGCAAACCCCTTCTTCTCACAAAAGGCTCTGAGGGATGAAAAACTTTTAACGTAGGGCAACGACGTCATTTGTGGTTCCTGTAAAATGCTATTTTGGCGGCAAAGGTACGTACTAAATCACCATGGTGCCATCTTAGTAATTTTCCCGAAATTGTGGATTGAAAATAAATGGAACAGTCGAACTATGAGAATCCTTCTTAAATACCTGGCTCCGTATAAATGGGTGGTGTTGCTGGCGCTGCTGCTGGCCGCGATCAATCAGAGTTTTTCCATGCTGGACCCTTATTTCTTCGGGACAATGGGGCTGGACCATCTGGCGAATCACCCTTACGAATACGGTCATTTTGTGACCCGCCATAACCAAAAGGTTTGGCAGAAGACGGGTGCGCGCACCCAGTCTGAATTCATTTGGGACGTCGTAAAATTCCTTGGCATTCTCATCAGCGTGGCCATGGTTAGCCGGATCGCCAAGGCTTTCCAGGATTATTTCGGCCAGATCATCGTGCAGAAATTCGGGGCCACCATCTTCACCGACGGTCTCCGGCACTCGATGGGTCTTCCTTTTACCGAATTTGAGGATCAGCGGAGCGGCGAAACCTTATCAACGCTGACGAAGGTCCGGGTGGACACGGAGAAGTTCATTATCTCTTTTATTAACGTACTGTTCGGTATCCTGGTGGGAGTCATTTTTGTAAGCATCTATTCTTTCTCGCTTCACTGGTCGATCATGCCAATCTATGTGCTCGGCATGATCCTGCTCTCAGTACTCACGAGTCTGCTCAGCAAAAAGATCAAGCGCATCCAGAAAACGATCGTGACGGAGACCAATGCGCTGGCGGGAAGCACCACCGAGAGCCTCCGGAACATCGAGTTAGTCAAAAGCCTGGGGCTCAAAGATCAGGAGGTCAGCCGACTGAACCGGAACACGTTCAAGATCCTGTCGTTGGAGCTGAGAAAGGTGAAAAGCCTGCGGGCGTTGAGCTTTATCCAGGGCACCTTTGTGAATCTCCTCCGGCAGTGTATCATGTTTCTTTTACTCTGGCTGGTCTTCCGGGGGCGGCTGACCGGGGGCGAGGTAATGACCATGGTCTTTTATTCCTTCTTCATTTTCGGCCCGTTGCAGGAGCTGGGGAACATCATCCTGACCTATCGCGAAGCCGAAGCTTCCCTCATCAATTTCGACAACCTGATGAAAAAGCAGCCGGAGCTGCCGCCATCGGATCCGGTCCGGCTTGGCCCGATCCAAAGTCTTATCTTTCGGAGTGTTGTCTTCCAGCACAAGACCGCCCAATACCGGGCAGTCGACAACATCAGTTTTCAGGTCAGCACGGGTGAGACCATCGCGTTCGTCGGGCCGTCCGGCAGTGGTAAAACCACGCTGATGAAGCTGATCGTAGGACTCTATCGCGCCCAGCAGGGGAAGATCCTGTATAATGGCTTTGAGGAAGGCACGATCAATTTTGACGATCTGCGTCGTCAGATCGGTTTTGTGACGCAGGATACCCAGCTCTTTGCGGGTACTATCCGCGAGAACATGCTGTTCGTCCACCCGGGCGCGACCGACGCGGAATTGACGGAGGCGTTGCGAAAGGCGTCCTGTACGAACCTGCTTGCACGGGCCGAAAAAGGTCTTGATACCATGATCGGGGAAGGCGGGCTGAAGCTCTCGGGTGGTGAGAAACAGCGGCTGTCGATCGCCCGGGCCTTGTTGCGCAAACCTGCCCTGCTGATCTTCGATGAGGCGACATCCTCCCTGGACTCTCTTACTGAGGAAGATATCACCCGTACGATCAGAGAGGTTTCTTCACAGGGGAACCAGATCACTATCCTGATCGCGCATCGGCTGTCTACTATTATGCATGCCGACCGCATCTATGTGCTCGAAAAAGGAGAGGTGGAAGAAGTAGGGACCCATGAATCCCTCCTCGCCTCCAAAGGATTATATTATGCCATGTGGCGGCAGCAGATCGGGGAGCGGAAGTATGCGGCTGCGCCTGCGCCGGCAACTGTTGCCACGCCCCTGGGGCAAACTCTTAATTGAATATAAAAACTATGAGCTGGTTATCTGAACTTTTCGGCGGTGGCGGCTCTATCCGGGAGGCCGTGCAACAGGGCGCCGTGGTTATCGATCTGCGAACGGCTTATGATTATGACCAGGGGCATATCCCGCGGTCGCTGAATATCCCGGCGGATCGGATCAAAGCCAACATCGACCGAATCCGCGACCTGCGGAAGCCGGTTATCCTTTGCTGCGGGCCCGGCGGTGGGTGCTGGGAAGCGATGGATGTATTGCGAAATGCGGGTCTTACCAAGGTGATCAACGGGGGAGACTGGAGGAGCTTGCTCAGGAAAATGCAGGGATGATGACGCCATTTCCGATCCAAGTCTGATCTTTGCAGCTATGAATGAAAAAATAAAGGATATCATTGGGGAATCCGTCGCCGTGAAAACTATCGTCCTGAACGATCCCTCGCTGATCGCCCGCGTGGGGCAGATCGTCGACCTGGTCGTAGCCCGCTTCCGTGCAGGCAAGCATCTCTACTTCTGTGGCAATGGCGGCAGTGCGGCCGATGCCCAGCATCTGGCAGCCGAATTCTCGGGCCGCTTCTATATCGACCGTGAAGCCCTGCCGTCGGAAGCGCTGCATTGCAATACTTCCTATCTGACTGCAGTGGCAAATGACTATAGTTATGACCTGATCTATTCGCGCCTGATCAAGGGGATCGGGAAAAAGGAGGATATCCTGGTTGGGATGTCAACTTCAGGAAATTCGGTGAATATCCTCAACGCTTTTAAAACCGCCCGGGAGAAGGGCATTGCTACGATCGGGATGACGGGCCAGGGTGGGGGCAAACTGGCGGCGCTCAGCGATCATCTGATCGATATCCCGTCGCGCAATACCCCCCGCATCCAGGAAGCGCATATGCTGCTGGGACATATTATTTGCCAGCTGGTGGAAGAAAAGTACTTTTCAGCATAGTCATGGGAGATATCAAAGAAGCGATCATCCTGGCGGGCGGACTGGGAACCCGGCTGCGCCCGGCGGTACCCGATCTGCCCAAATGTCTGGCTCCGGTTGGCGGCCGGCCCTTCCTTGCCTATGTTACCGACTATTTCCGCCGGGAGGGTATCGGGAAGTTCATCTTTGCGCTTGGCTATAAGAGCGCCGACTTCGATGCCTTCTTTCGGACCGAATTTCCCCATGGTGACTATGAAATCAGCCTGGAAGCAGAGCCGTTGGGCACCGGCGGAGCCATCCGCCAGGCCTGCGAACGTGTGGAAGAAAGTACGGCCCTGATCCTGAATGGGGACACGTTCTTTCGGATCGATCTGGAGGCCCTCGCTGAATTCCACACCCGCAAACAAGCCGGTTGCAGCCTCTGTTTGAAGCCGATGCAGGACTTTGACCGGTTCGGCGTAGTCGAGCTTGCAGCCGACGATCGTGTAAGTCGGTTCCGGGAAAAACAATATTACCGGTCCGGGTTGATCAATGGCGGTGTCTATGCCCTGGAAAAAACGGCGCTGCTTGCGGGAGAATGGCCCAAAATATTTTCCTTTGAGAAGGACTACCTGGAGGCAGGCCGGGAAGAACAGCTTTACGGCATGGTGCAGGACCGCTATTTTATTGATATCGGCATCCCTGAAGACTACCGGCGGGCCGACAAAGAACTCAATGAATTAATATGATATACAGAAGCAAGGCGCCTTTACGCATCGGATTAGCCGGAGGCGGCACGGACGTGAGCCCTTACAGCGACCTTTACGGCGGAGCGATCCTGAATGCCACGCTGTCGCTGTATGCGCATGCGACCATCGAGCCACTTGACGACGAGCGCATCATCCTGCAGGGGATCGACCGGCAGGAAGAGCTGCGGTTTGAGGGCGGTGTGAGCCAGGACAACTTGCCGGTGGACGGGAAACTGGACCTGCTAAAGGGGGTCTATAACCGGATCCGCCGGGACTATGGCTGGACCGGAAAAGGGTTCCGGCTCTCCACGTTTGTCGACGCGCCCGCAGGTTCCGGACTAGGCACTTCTTCCACGCTTGTGGTGGCGATCATCGGGGCCTTCACGGAAATGCTGCGGCTGCCGCTTGGGGAATATGATATGGCGCATCTCGCCTATGATATCGAGCGAAAGGACCTGCGGATGGCCGGCGGGCGACAGGACCAGTATGCGGCCACGTTTGGCGGGGTCAACTATATGGAGTTTTATAAAGAGGACCGGGTGATCGTCAACCCGCTTCGGGTGAAACAACAATATC
This sequence comes from Puia sp., assembly GCA_035570015.1. Classification (GTDB taxonomy): domain Bacteria; phylum Bacteroidota; class Bacteroidia; order Chitinophagales; family Chitinophagaceae; genus Puia. Next base: position 5,687 of record DATMLR010000527.1, on the reverse strand, counting down.
TTTTTGAGCTGGAGAATAACCTGCTGCTTTATTATACCGCTACCAGCCGTGAGTCAGCGCGGATCATTGAGGTGCAAAGCCGCAATGTCGTCGACAAAAAGGAAAAATCGATCGAGGCGATGCACCAGCTGAAAAATCAGGCCCAGCTCATGAAAGAGGCCTTGTTGAAAGGCCGCATCCACGAGATCGGGGAGATCCTCGACTTCGGGTTCCGGCAAAAACAGCTGATGGCCGAAGGGATCACCAATGACTATATTGACAATATCTACGAGCAGGCCAAAAAGGCCGGGGCCACGGGAGGGAAGATTTCCGGTGCAGGAGGAGGAGGTTTCATGACCTTCTATTGTCCCGGGGTATCCAAGTATCGGGTGATGGAGGTACTGGCCGGACTGGGTGGACGCTGTCAACCCTATAACTTTACGGCGCATGGACTGGCGACCTGGACGGTGTGAAAAAACTTGTTTAATTTCGCCCATGCCTACCAAAGAAAAACCCAACTATCTCTGGAGTATTTTCACGATGAGATGTCCGCGTTGCCGGCGGGGAGCGATGTTCTCGCAACCCAATCCCTGGAAATTGAAAGAGATCACCAAAATGCCGCACAAATGCCCGGAATGCGGCCAGCCATTCGAGCTGGAGGTCGGTTTCTGGTATGGCACGGGCTATGTTAGTTATGGTTTATCCTTCGCCATATCGGTGGTCTCTTTTATCGCGTGGTGGGTACTGATCGGCATGTCGACGCAGGATAATCGCTTCTTTTGGTGGCTGGGAATCAACGCGGTCCTGCTCATCATCCTGCAGCCCTGGCTGATGCGGCTGAGCCGCGTGATCTGGCTGTATTTCTTTGTCTACTATGATCCCGACTATAAGGTAACGGACGTAAAGAAATTCGATTACGAATCCGAAAGCTACTTTCTGCCAAAGGAAGGGGAAGAAGACGGCGCACAAAAAAAGCCATCCTGAGCGGTCGGACGGCCTTTATCAACCTATTGGGTTGGGTTAGTATCCCTTTAAAACGTAAATATTGTAATATTATTATTACTATTTTTTTAATACCACAGTAAAAACAGACCCCTCACCCACAGCACTCTCGCAAGAAACCTGCCCGTTGAGCTCCTCACATATCCGTTTGACGATAGCAAGCCCCAGCCCGGTTGACCCTTCGCCGTTGGTAGGTTTGGAAGAAATTTTGCTGTATTTATTAAAGAGGTGAGGCAACTCGTCGGGCTGGATCCCTACCCCTTCGTCCCGCACTTTGATGCTGATCGCGTCCCTTTCTTCACTCACGCTCATCCACACATTCTTGCCGGTCCCTGTGTATTTGATGGCATTCGATAACAGGTTGTCCAGCATCCGTCCGAGCAACTGCGGGTCGCTGAGAAAATAAATGGACCGGTTTGGAAATTCCAGGTGCAGCTGGATATTCTTGCTGGCGGCAACGGGCACGAAATTATCGAGACGCAATTCAGCGAAGATCCGCAAGTCCATATTTTCGAGCCTGACCTTGTGCTGATTGGTCTGGGCCTTTTCCACGTCGAGGATATGGCGGATGAGTTTCTCCCCGTAATGTGTAGCCTGCCCGATACGCTCCAACGCTTTTCGCTGGCTGTTTGTCAGGTTGTCCTGTTCATTGAGCAATAATTGCTGCCACATGCCGATACTGGCAAAAGGCGTGCTCAGATCATGCGAGACTATACTGATGAGGGAGTTTTTTTCATAGTTCAGTTCGGACAACCGTTCGTTCTGCCGGATAATTTGTTCATTGGTCGCCTGGAGCTGATGGTTGGCCCTGCGTTTAAAGATGAACAAAACGGCGGCAGCGATGGCGATCAGCAGCAGGCTTATCGCCATGATCAGTATGATCCGGAAGTGGAATTTCTGCTGATTGATCTCCGATTCCAGAACCAGCTTTTCGTTCTCTCTTTCCCGGGCATTAAATTTCTCCTGTAGTTCGGCGGTTAGTTTGTTGGTTTCGCTATTGACCAGGGCGGTATCCAGCGTGTACCACCGGCGCTGGTATTCCCATGCCTTTTTATAATCGCCGCGGTGCTGGTATAGCTGGGCGAGGACCTGGTAACTATCGCTTTCCTTACTTTTGGAGCCCAGCTGCTGAGCGAGTTGCAAGGCAAGGTCGGCATATTTGCCGGCCGAGTCGTATCTGCCTTCCTCCGAATAGGAATCGGCCATATTGAGGACATCGAGCCAGACATCGGCTTCGCGGGACGGGGAATGCCCGGCCAGGTCATGGTTGTAATTGTCTCTGAAGTAGCCGATGGACTGATCGTATTTCTTCAGATAATAGTAGGTATTGCCGAGATTATTGTAGAGGTCGGTCAGGTCATCCGTGCCTTTTGCTTCCAATGGTTTGCCAACCCGCAAGGCTTCATTGAGGAAAAGCAGGGCGCTGTCGTAAAGTCCCAGCCGGTTATAGATCGCGCCAAGATTGATATAACAGTTGAGGAGGGAATGCGCGTCGCCGAGCTTCTGATTCAGACGAATGCATTCCTGATAGATCTCTTTGGCTTTCGCGGGTTGCTTCATATCCTGGGTATATACCGCGGCCAGGTCGGCAAGGATCTCGGTCTGATGTTGGATAAAGCCGGCCCGGCGGGCAGCTCCGAGCGCCTGAAGATAGTAATTGATGGCCTCGGGATAATTGGCCTTGTTCTCGTAATAATATCCGTAAAGCCGAAGGGACATGGCCCTGGCTTCCGGCCAATGATCGGTATCGTAGCTGTGGTTGATATAACTGGCATAGTAGCCGATAGAATCGGTCTCGGCTTCCGTCAGCTTCATGGTGTGGTAATAGATATGGCGGAGCGTAACCGAGTCAGCCTGGCCATAAAGGGACAAGGTGAGGGGCAAGAGCAGCAAGGGTAGTAGGGGCTTCACGGGAAAGATCATTCATTTCACTCAAGATAGGCATCTTTCCGGAATTCGGCGAACCGGCGCGCTAATCCGTTAGATTGTTGCGCAGGGCGAACTTGACGAGGCCCACCGTATTGTTGACCCCTAATTTGGCGATCAGATTTTTCCGATGCGTCTCGACCGTACTGACGCTCAGAAATAACTTCTCTGCTATCTCCGCATTGCTGTATTCCTTACAAATCAGCCGAAGCACCTCCAGCTCACGCCGGGACAGGATTTCGTCTATCTGCCGGTCTTCGATGGTAATGGTATTGCGAAAATCTTCATCCCGGTCGCCGATATGAATGTCTTTGCTGAAGTAGCGGCCGCCTTCGTATACGGACCGGAGTGCGGCAAGCAGTTCGTCCAGGGAAGCATTCTTCAGGATGTAGCCCTGAATATTGTACTTCGCCAGTTTATGCACATACCTGGTCCCCCGCAGTAAAGTAAGATAAACGATGCGCAGGTCCGGATAAGCAGACCTGATCTGCTGCACGATCTCTTCCTCCGGCATATCCGGCAAATAGACGTCCAGCAGCAAAATATCAGTGTCCAGCCCTTTCTGCACACATCCCAAGAGTTCTTTGCCGGAGGTCGCCGTACCGGTGACTTCTATGCCTTCCTGTTTGTTCAACAGCAAGGCCAGACCTTCTAAGTAGATTTCGTGATCATCGGTAATAAAAACTCGAATCATTGTGTAAAAGTAGCTTCCGTAAGTATTTCAACTACAAGGCAAGTTAAAACTATTTATGATATGACGGCCTAAAAAGCCCCTTAAAAGGGGCCTTTTGAAAAAATGAGTCGGTCTTATTATTCTTTAATTAAGATTTTCGATGACGCCGGCAATGCCTTGTCCGCCCCCCACACAGGCGGTAACAATCCCGTATTTTTTGTTCAGACGCTTCATATCGTTGATTAGTTGTATGGTCAGCTTGCAGCCCGTGCAGCCGAGCGGATGGCCCAGCGCGATGGCGCCGCCGTTGATGTTGACGATATCCGGATTGAGCTCCAACTTCCGGATGACAGCCAGAGCCTGGGACGCAAAGGCTTCATTCAACTCGACCAGGTCGATCTGGTTGATGTTCATTCCGGTCTGACGCAAGACCCTGGGAACGGCTTCGACCGGGCCGATCCCCATGATCCTGGGATGGACCCCCGCGGCGGCACAGCCTACGAGCCGCGCGATCGGTTGCAGCCCCAGCTCTGTTACCATCTTCTCGCCCATGACGATGACAAAGGCGGCGCCATCGCTCGTCTGGGAGGAATTCCCGGCGGTGACAGAGCCACCGGCTGCAAAAACGGGTTTCAGCTTTGCCAGCGCTTCAAGCGAAGTATCTGCCCTCGGACCTTCATCGGTGTCGACTACATAGGTCTTTTTCTGGCGGCGCCCTTGTTCATCCACATACACTTCCTCAACCGGCAGTGGCAGGATGCCATTTTTGAAAAACCCGCTTTGGATGGCGTGGATCGCCTTCTGATGAGAATGATAGGAAAAGAGGTCCTGATCCTCCCGGTTCACATTAAATTCAGTGGCTACGGCTTCTGCGGTAAGTCCCATATTGAGGTAATAGTCCGGCTCATCGGCGGCAATGGAGTAAGCGGGTACTGTTTTCCAGCCGGACGTCGGCACCATGCTCATGCTTTCCGTTCCGCCCGCGATGATGCAATCGGCCATTCCCGTGCGGATCTTGGCGGTAGCCATGGCAATCGTCTCCAGACCGCTTGCGCAGTACCGGTTAACGGTGACGCCCGGTGCATGGATGCCCACCGCCCGGGCTGCAATGATCCTGCCGACCTGGAGCCCTTGTTCGGCCTCGGGAACAGCATTACCGACAATGACGTCATCGACGCGATGGGCGTCCAGTTGGGGGACGGAAGCCAGCAGGCTCTTGATGACGGTAATGGCCATATCGTCGGGACGGTAAAAGCGAAATTTACCGCGTTTGGATTTTCCGACAGCGGTGCGGTAACCGGCTACAATGTAAGCTTCCTGCATAGGATTATTCTTTAGTTGTTTATGCAACTTTGTCAGCATAAAGGTAAGAATTTTTGATGGATACGTATCTTCGCGCGGTATGTATAACCTATTGCGTTCGATCCTTTTCATTTTTCCAGCCGAAGCGGTCCATCATTTATCCATGCAGTGTTTAAAGGGGTTATGCGCTTGGGGTCCGACCCGCCGGCTGGTGGAGTGGGCATGCAAGCCAGAGGAGCACGATAAGCTTAGGCGTGAGCTGTTCGGACTTCGATTCCCTAACCCGGTCGGCTTAGGCGCAGGCTTTGATAAAAACGCCTTGTATCTGCGCGAATTGGCGGCCCTGGGATTTGGCTTTGTAGAGATCGGCACCGTCACTCCGCTTGCCCAGGACGGGAACCCGAAACCGCGTTTATTCCGCCTGCCGCAAGACCAGGGGTTGATCAACCGGATGGGGTTCAATAATGACGGGGCAGTTGCGATCGCTGAGCGGCTACGCCGGTGGCATGCCCGTCCCACGGGTCCATTGATCATCGGCGGGAATATCGGGAAGAACAAGGTCACCCCAAATGAGGAGGCCTGGAAAGACTACGAGACCTGTTTCCGGGTCTTATACCCCTACGTCGACTATTTCGTCGTCAATGTCAGCTCACCCAACACGCCAGGTCTGCGGGAGCTTCAGGACAAAGCTTCGCTTCGCCGGATTCTGGCAAATCTTCAACGGGTGAATGCAGACCTTGCGCGTGATCTCCCGCAGCGGCCCTTGCTGCTGAAGATAGCGCCCGACCTCAATCAGCAGCAGCTG
>DATMLR010000526.1:0-9845 GCA_035570015.1 Puia sp. | reverse complement strand
CGGCAGAATCCAATGTCACGGGTGGTGATGGACCCGGTGATAAAGGCGAGTACCGGGAAGGAATTCTGGAAGCGGCTCGACCGGGATGAGTGGGAGGAGGTGGCGGCGAAGTGTTATTTATTGACGCCGAACTGGGAGGAGATCGGGTGGTTGTATCCGGGGGAAGATCCCGGGATCCGGTGTGCGGAACTGAGTTCCCGGGCGGGTTGTCATATTTATCTGAAGGGCGGGCATCATCCCGGGACTCCCGGCCGGGACTATTTGTGGATCGACGGAGAGGCAGAGGTCCTGGATGCGGTGGATGGGGTCTTTTGGCCGAAGCACGGGTCGGGCTGTGTGTTGTCGTCGGCGCTTGCGGCGAATCTGGCTTTAGGGTATCCGTTGCCGATAGCGGCGGAGCGGGCGAAGCGGTATATTGAGCGATTTCTGGGGAGCAACAAAACGTTATTAGGATGGCATTGAGCAGACTATATTTTATTACGGGGGACCTGGCGCCGTTGGAGCAGATCGAGGCGGCCTGCCGGGCGGGGGTGCGGTTGATCCAGCTGCGGATGAAAGAAGCGTCGGATGAGGAATTTCTGGCGACGGCGGCGGAGGCGATGAAGATCTGCGGCGGCTGGGGAAGCCGGCTGATCATCAATGACCGGGTAGAAGTGGCTGCGGCGCTGGGTGCCTATGGGGTGCATGTGGGCAAGGAAGACCTGCCGGTGCGGGAGGCAAGGCGGCTATTGGGGGAGGGCAAGATCGTAGGTGGTACGGCGAATACGCTTGATGATATCCGGGAGCATTATCGGGGCGGTGCTGATTATATCGGACTGGGGCCTTACCGGTATACGACAACAAAAAAGAAATTGAGTCCGATCCTGGGGCTGGAGGGATATCGTGGGGTGATGAAGCAGATGGAGGCGGAGGGGATTGTGGTTCCGGTCTTTGCGATCGGCGGGATCGGGGTGAAGGATGTGGGTGGTTTGGTAGAAGCGGGGGTGTATGGGATTGCGTTTTCCGGCATGTTGGTGGGAGCGGCGGATCAAGCGGGAATGGTGAACGACATTTTAAAACAGTTTAGTTATGTTGACTATTGCGGATAAGACTTTTCATTCGCGGTTGTTTACCGGGACGGGGAAATTCGGTTCTTCCCAGCTGATGGAGGATGCCATTTTGGCGAGCGGTTCGGAGCTGGTGACGGTGGCGCTGCGGCGGGTGGATGTGCACAGGGTGGATTCCCGGGGGGTGGATGCGCAGCGGCCCGACGATGACCTGTTGTATCATCTGCGGCATCCGCAGCTGCACCTGCTGCCGAACACATCGGGTGTTCGAAGTGCGCGGGAGGCGGTGTTTGCGGCGGAGCTTGCGCGGGAGGCGCTTGGGACGAACTGGCTAAAGCTGGAAATCCATCCTGATCCGAAGTGGCTGTTGCCTGATCCGATCGAGACGCTGGCGGCGGCGGAGGAACTGGTCAAGCGGGGTTTCGTGGTGCTTCCGTATATCCATGCCGATCCGGTGCTGTGCAAGCGACTGGAGGACGTCGGGGTTGCGGCGGTGATGCCGTTGGGGTCGCCGATCGGCAGTAATAAGGGGCTAAGGACGGTTGATTTCCTGGAGATCATTATTGCGCAGAGCCAGGTGCCGGTGGTGGTGGACGCGGGGATCGGGGCGCCTTCTGATGCGGCAAAAGCGATGGAGATGGGGGCGGATGCGGTGCTGGTGAATACGGCGATTGCGGCGAGTCCTGATCCGGTGCAGATGGCCAGGGCGTTCAAACTGGCGGTGGAGGCCGGAAGGATGGCGTGGGAAGCCAAGCTGGCGATCGGGTCAGAGCGGGCAATGGCGAGCAGTCCATTGACGGCGTTTTTGGATTAAGGATGTTCGGGGTTGAACTGGGTCGGGGTGCGTGTTTTTTTGAAATTTGAATTTGCATAGACAAATGTTTGAAGAAATTTTTAACCAATATGAGTGGGCGGCTGTAAAACGGAGTATTTATAGCAAGAGCGCAGCTGATGTGGAGCGGGCATTGGCGAGAACGCATCGGGACCTGGAAGATTTCAAAGCCCTGATCTCGCCGGCGGCGGCGCCTTATCTGGAAGAGATGGCGCAGCTCAGTCAACGGCTGACCCAAAAACGATTTGGCAAGGTCATTCAGCTCTATATCCCGCTATATCTTTCCAACGAGTGTCAGAATATCTGTACGTATTGCGGGTTCAGCCATGACAACAAGATCCGGCGGCGGACGTTGACGGCGGGTGAGTTACTGACGGAGGCGGGAGCGATCAGGGACCTGGGATTCGGGCATGTGCTGCTGGTGAGCGGGGAGGCCAACCAGACCGTGGGGGTCGATTATTTCGTGCGGGCATTGGATGTGGTGCAGCCGCATTTTGCGCATCTATCGATGGAAGTGCAGCCTTTAGACCGGGAAGACTATTCGCTGCTGATGGAACATGGGTTAAATACGGTGCTTGTTTACCAGGAAACCTATCATCGCGGGGATTATAAGCTGCATCATCTGAAAGGGCGTAAATCCAATTTCGGGTATCGGTTGGGGACGCCGGACCGGTTGGGGGAGGCTGGGATCCATAAGATCGGGCTGGGGGTATTGATCGGGCTGGAGGATTGGCGGACGGACAGTTGGTTTACCGCGCTGCATTTGCAGTATCTGGAGCGGAAGTTTTGGCGGACGAAGTATTCATTGTCTTTTCCAAGGATAAGGCCGTTTGAGGGAGAGGAGCGGAAGCGGCCGTATGGCGTTCAGCCCAAGGTCGAGATGCAGGACCGGGAGCTGATCCAGCTGATCTGTGCCTATCGGTTGTTGGATGAAGAGGTGGAATTGTCGTTGTCCACGAGGGAAAGTCCGATATTCAGGGATCATGCGATCCGGCTGGGGATTACGGCGATGAGTGCGGGATCGCGAACGAATCCGGGGGGGTATGTGGTGGATCCGGAGTCGTTGGAGCAGTTCGAGATCGATGATGACCGGTCGCCGGCGGTGATTGTGGAAATGATCCGGCGGCAGGGGTATGAGGCGGTGTGGAAGGATTGGGATGCAGTTCTGCAGGGATAGGACTGGAGGAGGTTCTGCACTGGTAATTTACTAACTTACGGGGACATGGCTGGTACAAAAATTATACCGCTGCTGGACGGGTTACAGGAGATTTCTACCGCGCAACGGGATGAGTTCCGTCAGAACGGTCATTTGTTGGTGCGGGGGTTATTGAGTGCGGAGGACGTTGGGGTCTACCGGCAGTTGATTGTCGACGTGGTCAAGCAGCGGAGCAGGGAGCGGCGGAATGCGCCGGAGCGGGGGATTTATGGCCGGTCCTTCGGTCAGATGGTAAATTTGTGGCGGCTGGATGAAGGGGTCAGGCAGTTTGTTCTGTCGAAGAGGTTAGGAAAGGTGGCTGCGGATTTGCTGGGGGTAGCGAACGTTCGGATTTATCATGATCATGCCTTGTTTAAGGAAGCCGGGGGTCGAGCGACCTACTGGCACCAGGATCAATATTACTGGCCGCTGGACACGGCGGACACGATCACAATGGCCATGCCGTTGACGGATCTGAGTATCGGGATGGGGATGTTCGTATTTGCGACCGGGTCGCACAAGTATGGAACGGTGATGGATACCAAGCTGTCATCAGAGCCGGACAGCCTTTACCGCAAATATATCCGGGAAAATCAATTCCCACTGAGCTTCCCGGCGGCTATGCGTGCGGGTTACTCCAGCTGGCATTACGGCAATACGGTTCATCATACGTCAGCCAATGAATCGGACCGGCGGCGGGAGATGATGACCATTACGTATATGGCGGATGGAGCGCGGGTGGCGCAGCCGGCGCATGAGGCGCAGGTTTATGAACTGAACAACTGGCTGGGAGGACTGCCGGCCGGGCGGCTCGCGGCTTCGGAGTTGAATCCGTTGGTATTATAGGGTGGGGTTGTGGAACGGGCGTGGCCCGGGAATTGCAAAATGCTATCTATCGATAGGTTGAAATAGGTTCGCAATGGTGGGTATTCCCAAATTGAGAAAGTGAAAATGATAGGAAAAATACCATTTTTGGGGTATTGGCCGGATGAATTAAATAGTTCAATTTAGCGCTGTAAATCAAAATTAATATTCCAATTTATTTGAAAAATAGAAAAACTACTTGTATTTTTACGGTACTGTAAGAGCCTGCCATATTCAAAATCCTCTGAATATCGGGACAATTAGCTTAAAGTTGCTTTTTTAGTATCGTCCATCCTTGAAATTCCCGACGTTCCTGTCGAAGAGTTCGTAATCCAATCCAGTAATTTCGCGCAGTTTAAAAGCCTTAATTGTTATTGATCCCAATACCTTGTTTAGCCATCGTGTCCATTGATTAGCCTTTCGTCATCCATGAAAGATCAAGTTTCTACTTGAACCCTTAAAATGAACACTGGTAAATGAAAAAGCAGATTCTGGCCGTAGATGATAGCAAAGCGATCCGATTTTTATTGCAGACTGTATTGGGCAAAGATTATCAAGTGATTACTGTTCCTGATGGTTATTCTGCCATGTATTATCTGACACACCGGGGACAACCGGACCTGATCATTGCCGATCCGCAGTTACCCGATATGGATAACTGGGAACTGATCCAACAGTTGTCCACGAGCGCGATGTACGGAGGTATTCCGGTCGTGGTGTTATCGGGTCTGGGCGAGCCGGAGACGGCAGCAAAATGTTCCGAATACAGCGTCCTAAGATATTTTCTAAAGCCTTTTAATCCGATCGAGTTGATGGAGTTGATCGATCAGTTGGTTGCCGGTCCGGAGCTAAAGGCGATATGAAGAAGTTGTTGAGCCGATGAAATTTGTTGATGACTATTTCTGAACCACCGTATTTATGAAACCGTAAACCTGTTGTATGGATGTATTATTTCAACCCCAAACCGTGACTCCGAGGAGACAACTGATTGCTTCAAGATTCAGGAGCTACTCTTATCCTTCCCGGGAAACATGCCAATACAGCGGCTTCTGCTATATCGGCAAAAATTCTTCACACATTGACAAGCTGGTAAATCTATATGGAGGCGGATATGCCTTCGATGAGCCTGAGTTTGTGATGACCGAGATGCAAAAGATGCTTTGGCGCGAACCGGTAGTTTTTCCCGAGGTGATCATTTGTGAAGCCCGGTTTGAAGTTTCTGTTATCCGCCGTTTTACCGAATTTCTTCGCAATCACCGTTCTTTCAGTTCCATTCCTTTCATATTGGATGCTTCCGGGCTGTCGGAAACCGAGCTGAATAAGATTCGCCGGAATACGCGACCGGATGAGATGCTTCATTTTAGTCAGCTGGATGAACAGCAGTTCCGTAGCAAGGTGGTGTTCCTCAAGCGGTTGAAGAGTGAACAGGAGCGGATGCCCCGGATCGAGGAGCCCTTCGCGGGAGATGGATTCCGGGTAGGGCTGGCCTTCAAGCGGGGTTTCGATATTCTCGTGGCTTCCGTAGCTTTGCTGTTACTGAGCCCGGTATTCCTGCTGATCGCTCTGGCTATCAAGCTGGAATCGAAGGGGCCGGTATTCTATATTGCAAAGCGGGCGGGCCGAGGGTATCGGATCTTTAATTTTTACAAGTTCCGGACGATGATCCAGGACGCGGACAAGAAGATTCCGCATCTGACACATCTGAACCAATACACCGTTGATTCTTCCGGGCCGGTTTTTTTCAAGATCAGCAATGATCCCCGGGTGACGAAAGTGGGGACTTTTCTCCGCAACACCAGTTTGGATGAATTGCCCCAGTTGGTGAATGTCATACTCGGTCATATGTCCGTGGTTGGAAACCGGCCGCTCCCCCTTTATGAGGCTGCTGCCCTGACGACCGATGATTATGCCGCACGGTTCCTGGCTCCGGCGGGGATTACGGGTCTTTGGCAAGTAAAGAAAAGGGGCAATAAGGACATGTCGACGGAAGAGCGGATCTCCATGGATATCGACTACGCCGCTAAATGCAGTTTTGCAACGGATCTTTGGATAATAGCCAATACGCCTTCTGCGTTATTTCAGCGGGAGAACGTATAGCCTGTTTGTCCGTACCACCTGTCCTCAAAAAGAAACAGCCAAAGCCTACATGGTCAAGGTCGCACCCACTATATCAATCATCACCCTTAACTGGAATACCACCGCTATTACCTGCGATTTTCTTCGCTCCGTCCGGGAGCAGAACCGGTATGAGCCGGTGGAAGTGATCGTGGTGGATAATGCTTCCGGGGAGGACCCGACCAGGGCTTTCAAGGAGGCTTACCCGGGGGTTCAGGTGATCCGCAATTCCGCGAATCTGGGATTCTCCGGCGGAAATAATGCGGGGATCCGGGTGGCTAAAGGAGAATATCTCTTCATCGTCAATAACGATACTGAATTTACCCCGGGGTTATTGGAAGGGTTACTTGAGATCTTTTCAGACTATCCGGATGCCGGGATGGCCAGTCCGAAATTCCATTATTTTTTTGCCAAGGGTACGATCGAATATGCCGGTTATGCGGCTGTCAATCCATTTACCGGACGTAATGGAATGATTGGTTGTCGTGAATTAGATGAGGGGCAATACGACGCGGTTCGGCAGACGCATTATGTACATGGTGGCGCGATGATGGTCCCCCGGAGGATCGTGGAGGAAGTAGGGATGATGCCCGAGCAGTATTTCCTTTATTATGAAGAATTTGACTGGTCGGAGCAGATCAAGCGGAAAGGATATCGGATCTATTATCAGCCCCGGTCGCTCATCTATCACAAGGAATCGATGACGACGGGAAAATCCAGTCCGCTCAAGACCTACTATCTGACCCGTAACCGGCTGCTGTTTATGCAACGGAACATGCCCCGGAGGACGCGGCTGGTGTTTACCACCTATTTTATTCTGTTTACGATTCCGAAAAATACGATTCAATATCTTTTAAGGGGTCAACGGGAGCATCTTCGTTCTTTCTGGCGGGGTATTTTCAGTCTATTGAATCCTAAACTCAAGCTCAATTGATATGTGTGGAATTGCCGGATTTGTTGATTTCAGGAAAAGTACCTCTCTCGATCTGCTTCGGTCGATGACCGATGCGATGACCCATCGCGGACCGGACGATGCCGGGTATGAGGTCTACGACGCGCAGGAAGCACAGATCGGGTTCGGCCAGCGGCGGTTATCGATCCTCGACCTATCCCCGCTTGGTCATCAGCCGATGCATTTCGGGGACCTGATCGTCAATTTCAACGGGGAGATCTATAATTTCAAGGAGATCCGCAAGGAGTTGGAGGGCAAGGGGTATACGTTCCAATCCTGGTCAGACACGGAGGTTATCCTCAAGGGCTATGACTGTTGGGGTATCGATGTGGTGCAGCGGTTCATCGGGATGTTTGCGCTTGCGTTGTATGACCGGGCCAAGGGCCAGCTGATCCTGATCCGGGATCGGGCAGGGGTGAAGCCGCTTTATTATTATCATTCTACGGAGCTCCTATTGTTCGGTTCGGAGCTAAAGGCGTTGTATCCCCATCCGGGTTTTGTACGGAATATCGATGTCAACAGTCTGGCGTTGTTCCTGCAATACAGCTATATCCCGGCGCCACACAGCATTTTCCATGATACGTATAAACTATTGCCGGGGCATTATCTGACGATGGATCTTCGGAGCAGGAAGGTAGAGATCAGGAAATACTGGGATGTAATTGATTATTATAACCAGCCTTGTCTCGAGTTGTCGGATGAGGAGGCCATCGAACATACGGACAGGCTCTTAAAGAATGCCTACGAATACCGGATGGTAGCTGATGTGCCCGTTGGGCTTTTCCTCAGCGGGGGTTATGACAGCTCGAGCGTTGCTGCCCTGTTGCAGACTGGCCGGACCGAAAGGCTGAAGACGTTTACGATCGGGTTTCATGAGGCCGAGTTTAATGAAGCGCCGGAAGCAAAGAAAATTGCGGAATACCTCGGGACGGATCACACGGAATGGTATCTTACCGCCAAGGAGGCAGGTGAGGTGCTGGGCCGGCTGCCGGGGATTTATGACGAGCCTTTTGCCGACAATTCTACTGTTCCTACCGTGCTGGTGAGTCAGTTGGCGCGGCAGCAGGTAAAGGTTGCGCTCAGCGCGGATGGGGGCGACGAGATCTTCGGCGGCTATAACAAGTTCAATCAGGCTGAAAGATATACTTCCATGATGCCCGGGTTTGCGCAGAGCCTGCTTAGCGGGGCCATGTCGCTGGTGAATCCGGAGCGCATACCGTATTTCAACCGCCAGTATAATTTCAGCACCAGGTATGAGAAGATGAAGCTGATCTGGCGGAGCGGCGATCCGGTGACTGCGGTAAAGTATATCAGCCAATACATAACGGAGCGGGAGGTGGCGGCCTTTCTGGGGGGTGAATTCGAGCGATACCCGACCTCTTTTGAGGAAGGGGACCGGCTGAAGCAGCACGATGGCGTTGTCAACCGGCTCCTGGCGATCGATTACAAGACATTCCTGGTTGACAATAACCTGGTCAAGGTGGATAGGGCTACCATGTCGGTCAGCCTGGAGGGGAGGGAACCGATGCTGGATCACCGGCTGATTGAATTCCTTTCCCGGCTGCCATCGTCGTTTAAGATCCGGGGCGGCGTGAACAAGTGGTTGTTGAAACAGGTGGTGCACCGGTACATACCGAGGGAACTGATGGAGCGGCCGAAACGCCCTTTTATTGCGCCGCTGATGGTGTGGTTCCGGGACGATCTGCGGGAGCAGCTGCGGTATTATTTGAGTGAGAAGAGCCTGGGGGCGTCGGGAGTTCTGGCGGCGGGGCCGATCATTCAGCTGCGGGATCAGTATCTGGCGGGGAGGAAGGTCAATTACCAGAAGCTTTGGCAAGTGCTGATGTTCCAGCTATGGTACGATCGATGGATGCAAAAATTGTAAATCGAGGATGGAGCGGAAGATAAGAGTTTTGGAGTGTATCCGGCAGGGCCAGATTGGGGGCGGCGAGACACATTTGCTAAGCCTGGTGGAGAATCTGGATCGGAGTCGGTTCGAGCCGGTAGTTCTTTCTTTCACAGAGGGTCCGATGGTCGAGCGGCTGCGGGCGATGGGGGTCAGGACGCATGTTCTTTATACGGAGCGGCCTTTTGACGTGACGAAGTGGGGAAAAGTGAAGCAGCTGATGGCAGCCGAGGGGGTGGACCTGGTGCATGCGCATGGCACGAGGGCCAGCTCGAACACTTTGTGGGCGGCGCGGCGGTTAGGGATACCGTTGGTTTATACAGTACATGGCTGGTCCTTTCATGACGATCAACCGTTTTTGGTGCGGAGGCTGCGGATATGGGGAGAGCGGTGGATTACGGCAAGGTCGGCGGTGAATATTGCGGTTTCGGCGTCCAACCGGCAGTCAGGGGTGGATAGTATCCCGGGGTTTAGGGCGGTCGTGGTCAATAACGGTATCGATCAGCGGAAGTTCTCCCTTGCGCGGGCTTTTAAAGATATTCGCGGCGAACTTAATATACCGGGTGATGCGGTGCTGCTGTTGTTTCTCGCGCGGTTCACGGCGCACAAGCAGCCGCTGACGCTGATCAGGGCCTTTCATGAGGCGGTCGGGAAAGTGGGGACGGTCGGGAAAGTGGCGGAAGTCGGGAGGATGGCAGGATTGCAACTGTTGATGGTGGGTGAAGGAGATGAGAAGGAGGAAGGGATGAGGTTGGCTGGTGAGCTTGGTTTGGAGGGTTTGGTTCATTTCAGTCCTTTTCGTCAGGATGTACCGGATGTGTTGGCGGCGAGCGATATCTATGTGTTACCGTCGTTGTGGGAAGGATTGCCCATCGGATTACTGGAGGCCATGGCGATGGGAAGGGCGGTGATCGGAACCAGGGTGGATGGTACGA
>DATMLR010000525.1:0-4309 GCA_035570015.1 Puia sp. | reverse complement strand
ACTTCAACCGGATTTCCGGCTCCAGCCACGTGTAAGTAAGGAAGATTCCAGCCGTGAGCCCCACCACCAGCAGCCACCAATAGACCCGCAGGGGGCCTTGCCCCATAAGAAAGCCTGTTTTGAAAAGAGCCATCCCGAGGAACATGAAGAGCAAACTGTCCCAGATCCAGGTATAGGCAGACAAGGTTTCGATGGTCATCGTTTCGTTACTGATATTCTGGTAAAGGGTTGGATAATCGCCCCGAACCTGGCGCAGGTTCTTCGCTGCTTCCTTTTTCATGCCGGCGGTGTCCCATTTGTCCCGCAGGTCTTTCATGGCCGCCAACTCATCCTGCTGCTGTTCGGTGAGCTTGACCTTTGCGGTGTCGATCCTTGCCACGGTCTCGCCCCGGATGATGACCGCCTTTTGTCGGTACAGATCGACATTCTCCCGGGCCGTCATCAGTATCAAGCAGATCCCTGCAGCGACAAGCAGCGACTTTGGGGTCAATTCCCGGAACGCGAACAAGATGATGCCCGCGATGCCATAATCGAACAAAATATCCCCGTTCCATAGCAGAAGATAGCCGTCCACCAGCCCGAACACCACCAGCCATAATTGCCGGCGAACAAAATAATCCGCGGGCGCCATTCCGGCAGAACGCTTTTGCACCCGCGAAATAAACAACAGCGTGCCGGCCCCGAACAGCATGGAGAAGATGGCGCGCTGGGTGCCGTCAAAAACAAGGCCGACAATGTAAAAAATTTTTTCGTTGATCGTGCCCACCTCATGCCGCACGAGTGGGTTATAGGTCGCAGGATCCGGCAGGCCAAAAAAGGGGATATTCATCAGCAGGATACCCAGGATCGCAAATCCGCGAAGACTGTCGATGATGCCGATCCGTTCGGATTGGCTGACCGGCCCGATGCCGGCAGAAGAAGCGTTATCCATGAATTGAGGGTTTAGCCACATAAACCGGGAACAGATGAAAGCAGGCAGGTAAAACAACAGGGCGGATATGGCAGGTGGCAGGTTGGATGAAGATAAGCAATAAATGCCTGAAATTTCGTAGATTTAGGCTGCAATCCGCCGATATGCGAATTCTGCTGACTCTGTACGCCTGCTTCACCTTTTTTGCCTCGAATGGGCAAGTGCATTTGTTTCCCGGCACGACATGGGGATACACCCCATGGCAGCCTTTTGTACCGTATTCCCTATTGGTCAACCCTGGTCCGAATCATGGCTGGCAGGTCCAGCCGTTTGCGAGCGCTTCGATGGGCTATACCTTTTTGGGCGGGGGCGTTTCCTACTTTTCGGCTCCGGTCGGGGTTGTTCTGTATCGCCCGTTGAACAATAACTTCACCGCCTTCGGAGCCGCTACCGTCGCCCCGACGGTATTTCATTTCAGCAGCCTGTATTCCACTTCGCCAGCATATCCGGGGAACAACGTCACCGGCCTCAACCTTAATGCCGGGGTGACGGGTGGTATTATTTACACGAATGATGCAAAGACCTTCTCCATCTCCGGAAGTGTCAGTGTGGAGAGAGGCAGCTATCCGGTGTACATTCCTCCCGCGACGAATACGAGAAAGCAGTATTAGCCCCTGCCATGAATACCAAAATTTCCAATCCCGATGTCCTGGCCGTCGCCGGTGAGATGGGGGAACGTATCCTTGGGCTGGACTGGAGCACAACCCCGCTGGGGCCTATCGAAAAATGGTCCCCAAGTCTCCGGACCACTGTGTCGCTGATGCTAAATAACCGGTTCCCCATGCTCCTGTGGTGGACTGCGGATTATATTTCAATTTATAACGACGCCTACATTCCCGTGCTGGGTGATAAACATCCTTGGGGCCTTGGCAAGCCGGTCCGGGAGTGCTGGAGCGAGATCTGGCATGTGCTTCAGCCGCTGATCGATTCTCCGTTCCTTGGCGGTCCATCCACCTGGATGGAGGATATCTGTTTAATTATTAATCGCAACGGCTATAATGAGGAGACGCATTTTACCGTCGCCTATAGCCCCGCTCCCGACACGACCGCCCCGGGGGGAATCGGCGGGGTGCTGGCAACAGTGAATGAGACTACGGCACAGGTCATCAACGAGCGCGCGCTCGAGACGCTGCGGAAGACGAGCAGTTACCTGATCGGATGCCGGTCGGAGCAAGAAGTGCTGGTGAAAGCCGCGCAGGCAATCAGCGAAAACAAAAGCGACTTTCCCTTTGTACTGCTTTACAATATCGAAGACCTTAACAAAGAAGCACAGGATGATCGGTTCCAACCCGTCCGCCATGCGGTAGAGACCAGGCAGCCGGTGATCATCTCCGATTGGGCTGCGCGATTCGACCGCTTCCTGCCGGCGGGAAACCGGGAAGCCGCCCCGCATCAGGCGATGGCCATTCCTGTGCTGCTGCAAGGACTCCAGCTGCCTTCCGCGGTAATGATCGTCGCACTCAACCCCTTCCGGCGGCTGGACGGCCAGTATATGAGCTTCATCCAGCTGGTCACCGATCAGATAGCACAGGCGCTGGCCAACGCGACAGTGATCGAAGCCGAGCGCAGGCGGGCGGAAGCGATGGCTGAACTGGATAAAGCCAAAACGTTGTTCTTCTCCAATATCAGCCACGAATTCCGAACACCGATCACGCTGATGCTCGGCCCGCTTGAGGAGCTACTGAACAAACCGGCTGCGGAATGGAGCTCCGCGAGGCTTTCGGTCGAGACCGCCTACCGGAATGCGCTGCGCTTGTTAAAGCTGGTCAACACCTTGCTGGAATTCAGCCGAATCGAAAGCGGCCGGTCGGAGGCCAGGTATGTGGCGACAGATATTGCGGCTTATACCCGCAACCTGGCCGGCAATTTCCGGCCCGCGATCGAAAAAGCGGGTTTGCGTTTCGACGTCGAGACGGAGCCGCCAATCGGACCGGTCTATCTCGATGAGGGGATGTGGGAGAAGATCATCTTCAACCTGCTGTCGAATGCCTTTAAATATACTCTTGTAGGCAGCATCACCATCCGCGTCTCGGCTGCAGGGGATGATGCGGTGCTCACGGTGACGGATACGGGCGTAGGGATACCGGCCGGGGAGCTGCCGCAAGTCTTCGATCGGTTCCACCGGGTACACAATACCCGCGGCCGGACTATTGAAGGTACGGGTATCGGGCTTTCGCTAATCCGGGAATTGGTACAGCTCCATGGCGGAACGATCAGCGTAGTCAGCGTTGAAGACAAAGGCTCCACCTTTACCGTCAGGATCCCGTTCGGCAAGGCGCATTTGCCGCCTGGAAGGGTAGGAGATGCGGACGTTAACCCGGACCGTCACACGCTCACAGAATATATCGGGGAGGTAGAGTCGCTTCTCCCGGAGGAGGATAACATACCTGCCACAGCGGAGGCTTTTGTTGAAAGCGACCGGACGATCCTCATCGTCGATGACAATGCCGACATGCGGCAGCATATTCAATCGGTCATCGGGGGCCGTTATGCGACAGCCACAGCAGCCAACGGCCGGGAGGCATTGGCGCTGATCGGACGGAAGCGGCCGGCGTTGGTGCTAAGCGATCTCATGATGCCCGTCATGGACGGCGGCCAGCTGCTGCGGGAATTAAAGCAAAACCCCGATACGGCGCAAATCCCTGTTATCCTGATCACCGCCCGGGCAGGTGAGGAGTCGCTCATTGAAGGATTCGAGACGGGAGCGGATGATTACCTGATCAAACCCTTCGCCGGCAGGGAGCTTCTGTCCCGGATCAAGGCCCAGCTCCGCATTTCGCAGCTCCGCAACCATGTCGCCGAACAGCTGGAGAAAGAGGTAGAGGCCCGCACCCTGGACCTGACGAGGGTTAATAAGGAACTTGAATCCTTCAGCTATGTAACCAGCCATGACCTGCAGGAGCCCCTGCGGAAGATCCAGATGTTCATCGACCGCATCCTGAACGAGAAAGAATCGGCAGAAAAGCTTTTGCCGAAGATCAGCGAGTCGGCGGCCGGAATGCGGCAGTTGATCCAGTCGATGCTGGCCTATAGCCGGCTTAGCCAGGCGGAGCCGGAGTTGACCGATGTGGACTTGGGTGCCGTGATGACCGATGTCTGCCGGGACTTCGAGCTGGTCATCGAAGAAAAGAAAGCGGTGATGCGGATCGGGAAGCTGCCGACCGTCCGGGCCAACCAATTCCAGATGAACCAGGTGTTTTCCAACCTCCTGAGCAACTCCCTGAAGTTCTCCGGCACCAGTCCGGTAATCAAAGTGACGGCAAATCTCGTGACCGAAGATCAGATACCGATTGCCGGGGGCGGCAGCGGCCGCCGCCCATTTCATCAAATCTGTTTTGG
>DATMLR010000524.1:0-5760 GCA_035570015.1 Puia sp. | reverse complement strand
GAGCGGAGTGCCGAAGCACTGTCGACCGGAGCCGGGGTGATAGCGGCTGCCTGCCCCTTTTGTAACACGATGCTGACCGACGGCGTCAAACATGAAGAAAAAGAAGACTCCGTCAAAGTGCTGGATATCGCCGAACTAATTGCAGCCTCGATTGATTAACTTTGCGGGATGACTACCGATCACCTTGCCGGTCTACCCGCCGGTTTCGACCCATCTTCGCGCGTCTGGATCTACCAGGGACACCGCCCCTTTACCACCGAAGAGGCCCGGCAAATCCGCGCGCTCCTGGAATCCTTTATCCAATCCTGGGTTTCCCACGGCACACCCGTCAAGGGTTTCGCCGGAATCGCCTACGACCAATTCGTCATCCTGATGGCCGACGAGACGGCATCCGGCGTCAGCGGCTGCAGTACCGACAGCTCGGTCCATCTCATTAAACAGATCGAACAACAAACCGATGTCCGGCTTTTCGACAGGCTGAACCTCGCGTTTTATATAGACGGGCAAGTCCGGCTGATCCCGCTGACCCGGCTTCCGGAAGCCCTTAACGCCGGCGAAATTACCCCGCACACCCTCTATTTCAACAACACGATCCAAACCAAAGAAGAATTCGAATCTAAATGGCTAATTCAGCTGAAAAGTAGCTGGTTAGGTGCAAAATTCGGTCTCGCGGACGCGGTCGGAGCGAAATAAAAATATTTGTAGGAGAAAGTGCAAACATTACATTTGCAATCCGTCAATTTGTAAAAGGCACGCGGAAGTAGCTCAGTTGGTAGAGCGACAGCTTCCCAAGCTGTAGGTCGCGGGTTCGAACCTCGTCTTCCGCTCTTGATAGGTCCCGGTGTTTGCCGGGACCTTTTTGTTTTAACGCCCGAAGGGCGCTTATTAGCTGCCAACTTGTCACATTCAATTCCTTTTCTGCTTATCTTTGCGGCATAAATGGAAACACGGAAGAAATTCTATATTGAGAGCTATGGTTGCCAGATGAACTTCTCTGACAGCGAGATCGTAGCCTCTATCCTGACGGACAGCGGATTTGGCGCTACCGGCAATTACGAGGAAGCCGACCTGGTTTTGTTGAATACTTGCAGCATCCGGGAAAAAGCGGAACAAACCGTCCGGAACCGACTCCAGTTGTTCCGGCAGGTGAAGGAGAATCGGCCGGGGATGCTGATTGGGGTCCTGGGTTGCATGGCCGAACGGCTTAAAGGCAAATTCCTGGAAGAAGAGCAGCTGGTGGACATGGTGGTCGGTCCCGATGCCTATCGGTCCCTGCCCGGATTGATCGGGGAGGCCGAAACAGGGCAGAAAGCGGTCAACGTCCTGCTTAGCCGGGAAGAGACCTACGCAGATATTTCTCCGGTCCGCCTGGATAGTAATGGGGTCACTGGCTTTGTCAGTATCATGCGGGGCTGTAACAATATGTGCGCTTTTTGTGTCGTCCCATTTACCCGCGGCCGGGAACGAAGCCGCGACTTTGTTAGTATCGTCCGCGAATGCCGGGAGCTCTTTAATAAAGGCTATAAGGAAGTGACCCTGCTGGGTCAAAATGTCGACAGCTATTATTGGATAGACGAAGCGTCGGAAACGACCGTTACGTTCGCCAGCTTGCTGGAAAAAGTTGCGCTGATCGACCCCGCTCTTCGCGTTCGGTTTTCTACCTCCCATCCCAAGGACATCACCGATGAGGTACTGTATACGATGGCCCGGAACGCCAATATTTGCAAGTACATCCATCTGCCGGTACAAAGCGGAAGTACACGCATCCTGCAACTGATGAACCGGACCTATACCCGCGAATGGTACCTGGCAAAGATCGATCGGATCCTTTCCCTCCTGCCGGAGTGCGGGCTCAGCACCGACATCATCGCGGGTTTCTGTACGGAGACCGAAGAGGATCATCAGCAGAGCCTGAGCCTCATCGAACGTGCGCGCTTCGACATGAGCTATATGTTTTTCTACTCAGAGAGACCCGGCACACTTGCCGCAAAGCGCTACAAGGACGACGTCCCGGAAGAAATAAAAAAGAAAAGGCTCGACGAGATCGTCCGGCTCCAAAACCGACTTTCGCTCGAGAAGAACCGGGAGGACCTCGGCAAGACTTTTGAGGTGCTTATCGAAGGTGATTCCAAAAAGAGCGCTGATGACTGGCGCGGCCGGAACAGTCAAAATAAGGTGGTCGTCTTTGCAAAAGGCGATCATCCCTGCCGAAAAGGGGACTACGTACAGGTAAAAGTGAACAATTGCACCGGGGCGACCCTGATCGGAAAAATAATCGAATAATCTTATGGACATTCAATCAATCAAGAACAGGTTCGGCATCATCGGCAACTCGCCGGCGCTGAACTATGCTTTACAGGTAGCAGGACAGGTAGCAGGGACGGATCTGACGGTGCTGATCTCCGGGGAAAGCGGCGTAGGAAAGGAAGCATTCTCGAGTGCCATTCACGCATTATCGGCTCGTAAACATAATCCATTTATCGCTGTCAACTGCGGCGCGATACCGGAAGGTACGATCGATTCGGAACTTTTCGGGCATGAGAAAGGTTCTTTTACCGGTGCGGTCGACTCCCGGAAGGGATATTTTGAAACGGTCAACGGGGGGACGATGTTCCTCGATGAGGTTGGCGAACTGCCGCTGGGAACGCAGGCCCGTCTGCTGCGGGTGCTGGAAACCGGCGAGTTCATCCGTGTCGGTTCCTCCAAGGTCCAGAAGACCGATGTCCGGGTCATTGCGGCGACCAACAAGGACCTGCTGGAACTGATGGAAAAAGGGAAGGTCCGGGAAGACCTTTATTACCGGTTGAATACGGTGCCGATCCGTGTACCTGCGCTGCGGGACAGGAAGGAGGATATACTACTGCTGTTCCGCAAATTCGCGGTCGACTTTGCCGAGCGCTATAAGACTGCCCCTGTTCAACTCGACGAAGATGCCAAAAATTGGTTAATTAATTACCCCTGGCCGGGTAATGTCCGGGAATTGAAAAATATTGCAGAACAGATTTCCGTTTTGTCGGAAGACAAGCACATCAACGCGCAGGCGCTGAGACGTTTCATTCCCGAGACTTCGGGCGCTAACCGTCTGCCGATGGTACTTCCTTCCAACGGATCGGGGGCCAATGGCAGCCACGAGTTCAACAACGAACGGGAGATCCTGTACACGCTCTTCTTCGACATGAAGAAGGACGTTACCGAGCTGAAGAAGATGTTTCGCGAGATCGTCCAGAATCCGGCCCTTGGTGCAACCCAGCATTCGGGCTATCTGAACGACCTCAAGGAGCTGAAACCTGCGGAGATGTACCCGGCGGGGGCCATTACTGCCGGACAGCCCGTAGTGATCCACAACACGAACGGACATGAGGATATCCATCAGCATGAGGAGGTGGAAGAATCGCTGAATATTATGGATAAGGAGAAGGAACTGATCGTGAAAGCCCTCAAGAAGCACAAGGGCAAACGCAAGGACGCTGCCTCCGACCTTGGCATCAGCGAACGGACCTTATACCGCAAACTAAAGGAATACGACATCAATGAATAAGTCCATCTCAATTCTGGCCCTTGCCTTCTTCTTCGGATTGGCTGCCTGTAAGATCTATTCCTTCAAGGACACGTCGATCCCGCCGGAAGTAAAGACTATCCACCTGGCCTATATCGAGAACCGCGCCCGACTGGTCAACCCCGCGCTGGCACCGGCACTCAACGATGCCCTGCGGCAGAAGATCAACAATCAGGCCTCCCGGCTCTCACAGATCCAGACTTCCGATGCCGATTATGACGTGACGGCCTGGGTCTCGGATTACAATTACAGCACCTCTGGCATCTCCGGCCAGCAGGCCTCCAGCAACCGCCTGGCAGTCACCGTGCATCTCGTATTTAAAAATAACCTTGACCCGACCGGCAAGAAAGTTCCGCCTGCCAACTTCGAAGCCGATGTTTCACGCAACTTCGATTTTAACGCCCAAACCTCCATTACCGATGCCGAACAGCAGCTGTTGCCAACCATCAGCAGCAACATGACGGACGAAATTTTTAACAAGCTATTTTCCAACTGGTAGAAAGGATAAACATGAATCAATCCATGCAGCCTGCCATCCAACGCCTTTTTCAGGTCTCGACCCTCGAAGCCGTCTCCCGGGAACAGTTGGAAAAATTCGTGGAGGAATATCCCTGCTTTGGCTATGGGCACTATCTGCTGTTGCGGAAACTCCAGGCTGAAAACGCCGATGATTTCCTGACGGCGGCCCGGAAGACCAGTTTGCATTTTTCCAATCCGTTCTGGCTGCAGTGGATGCTGGAGAATGAGGAGCCGGTCCAGGCTGAAGCGCTGGTCCACCGCGAAATGTTCACTCGTCCCGGGACTCCGGGCCACATCGTAGAGACAATCCAAATCGAAGAGATAATCCACGATGAAGAGCCGCCATTCGTCCTGGATGAAACAGACCAGTCCTGGCCCACGATGGAAACTCCGGACCCCCCCGCCGAAACAACCGTGCTCCATTCCGACCCCGATGCGCCTGCTTCGGCTGCCGAACTGCTGCTGGAGAGCATCGAGAAGGCAAAAGCCTTGCGGGAATCCATCGAAAAGATCAACGAAGATTTTCATTCACAAGATGGTCAGCCGACGCCGGTGGAAGAAAGACCCGAAGAACCCCTTGCGGCGCAAGCACCTGCCCCCACGCCGGTCGTCGAAACCGAGTCGGCCATTGAAACCACGCCGGTCATCGAGACAGCTGCCATCGCCGAAACCGCCCCGATTTTTGAACCGCTGCATACCATCGACTATTTTGCCTCGCAGGGCATTCGTCTGACGCTGGACGAGAATCCGACCGACCCGCTGGGCCGCCAGCTGAAGAGCTTTACCGAATGGCTGCGTACGATGCGCCGCCTTCCTCAAAAGGACCGAGAGATCGTTCCCGACCGGGTAGCCGAACAGACGATTCAAAACTTTGCGGCACACTCGATCGAAGGCAAGGAACCCGTTACCGAGACGATGGCCGAAGTCCTTGCCAAACAAGGAATGCCCGAGCGGGCGCGGGTTGTATACGAGAAATTAAGTTTGCTCAATCCCGATAAAAGCGCTTATTTTGCAGCCAAAATCGAACAACTAAATACTCATTGACATGCTCTTTTTCGTGATCCTGATTGTACTTGCCTGTGTGATCCTTGGTGGGATCATTTTGATCCAGAACCCCAAAGGAGGCGGTCTGGCCGCAAACGTCGGCGGATTCAGCAACCAGCTGATGGGCGTTAAGCAGACCACCGATGCGCTGGAGAAAGGTACATGGGTAATGGCCGTTGTGGTAGGCCTTCTTTGCCTCTTTTCCGCCATCTTCATCGGCAAGGGCGTTACAAGTACCAGTACCCGCGTGATCGATAAGGTGAACCCAACGTCCACCCAACAGCAGGCCCCCGCCGGCGGAAACGCGCTCCCCACCGGCAAGTAGGCCGAAAAGGAATATTATTTAAGCAGCCATTTGTTTCCAAAGATGGCTGCTTTTTTTTATTTTAGTCCAACAATCGAAATACCTATGAAGAGATTCATTTTGTTGGTCGTCCTGGCATTCCTGCTGGTGCTCGGTTTCGCCGGCTGGCGCATCCTGGGCCCCGGTACCGCTTTCAGCGGCGACAGCTATGCGCTATATGTCCGGACCGGAATGACCTACGATCAGCTGCGGAACGTGCTGCAGAAAGATACCGTCATCAAAAGCCAGGCTTTCTTTGACTGGGTAGCCGCCAGAATGGACTACCCCACGGGTCTCA
>DATMLR010000523.1:0-8370 GCA_035570015.1 Puia sp. | reverse complement strand
GGCGGTGATGAAGACGCAGGCGTGGATGTCCATGAAGCGGGAGCGGAGCCCGATGCCGTTGAGGCCGGGCATGTCGATATCGAGGAAAAGGACGTCCACGGGGTTGGACAGCAGGAATTCGTTTGCCTGGTGGGCGTTATCGCAAGTGGCTGTGATCCGGATAAACGGGAAATTGCGCAGGTGTGCGGTAACGGTGAGCCGGTCTATTTCGTCATCGTCGGCGATGAGGCAGGTCAGGTCAGCCTTTTCGGTCTCGCTCATTTCGTCGATTAAAATTACGTTTTGTCGATCGGGTGATTATCCCTTGTGGAATTCGGGCAAAATTTGAACCAAAATTAACAATTTTCAAATCGGCCTACTATGAACGGGATAAAACTGGCGGTGGTGTTTGCTCTTGTGGTCGCCTGGTGTGGGGGCGCGGTAAAGGAGACGGGGGTATCAGTGGCGGCCGGTGAGCGTTCGATACAGATCGACAGTATCGTGTTGAGTGTGACGCAAGGCAGTGATGGTAAAGAACCTGAAACGGGCTTCCGGGTGGATATCGACGCGGGGATGGAGCCGGGCGCTTCGGTTAATCCTGTATTTACGGTATACACCTGCGGGACGGAGAACCAGCGGTTCGACAGGCATTCGACGGCGACTATCATTCTGAAGCCTGCCCCCACCTATAAAGGGAAGCCTGATCTGGCGGCGCTGGAGAAATCGGGTGGTCACATTCATATCTGGCCGATCTGTTATTTGCCGAATTCGGCGAATGGTGTCGGTTACGATCAATGGGATATTACGAATGTAACGATGCGGATCAGCGGGTGGAAGGGTTCGCTGGTGTGGAATATGAATGGTTCGAATACACTGGTATTGAGCTCGAAGTCGGGAAATGAGGCAGACTTGTATTTCGATGCGGGATTAAATCCGCAGGTGAGATGGAAAAGATAGTAAATTTTGAGATGTAGAGACGGGGACCGGCTTCGATGGGCAGGATCGGGGCCGGTCATTTTTTTTGATTGGTAATAGATTTTTTGAATGGTGGGCGCTGATTGGCGGAATAGTGGTATTTTGGGTGTTAAACGAAACAAGATGAGAACACTGACCATTACCCTTTCGCTCCTACTCTTAGTATCCTTCACTTTTGCTCAGCCCAAGGCTCCCGCTGCTCCGGCGACCCCGGAATTTGTGACTTCTGTAGAGGGCGTGAAAGAGTATCGACTTTCCAATGGATTACAGATCTTATTGGTGCCTGATCCGGCGCAGACGAATGTGGTCGTCAATGTAGTCTATCATGTCGGGTCACGATATGAAGGCTATGGGGAGACCGGGATGGCGCATTTGCTCGAACATATGCTATTCCGGCCGTCGAAGAAATTTAGCAGCATCAAACAAACCATCGCCAATAAGGGGGCTTTTGCCAATGGCCAGACGGGTTATGACCGGACGGATTACTACGAAATCCTGCCGGCGAGTGACAGTAATCTGAACTGGGCGTTGGATATGGAGTCGGACCGGATGGTGAATTCACTGATGCGGGATGAGGACTTGCAAAAGGAGTTCACGGTAGTGCGGAATGAGTTTGAGATGGGCGAGAATTATCCGGAGGCAGTCCTTCGGGAGCGGATCGTGGCAACGATGTATCTGTGGCATAATTACGGAAAATCTCCGATCGGCAGCAAGGAGGATATCGAGCGGGTGCCGATTACGAATCTGGCGGCCTTCTATCGCAAATATTATCAGCCGGATAATGCTACGTTGATCGTCGGGGGGAAGTTCGATGAGAGAAAGACGCTGGCGCTTATTGGGGGTTATTTCGGGAAGATCCCGCGACCGTCGAGGGTGGTGGTGCAACCCTATACGGTAGAACCGCCGCAGGATGGGGAGCGATATGTGGAATTGCGGCGCAACGGTGATCTTCCGTTTATCGGGATGGCCTTTCATACGCCGGCCTATTCGGATAAAGAATTCGTAGCGAATGATCTGGTGGTCGAGATCCTGACCAATGACCCGACGGGCTACTTCTACAAGCAGTTGGTGGATACAAAACTGGCGACGAAAGAGTATGGCTTCAGTCAGAATTTGTACGACCCCGGCTATACTTATTTCGGACTGAGCGTGCCGAAAGATAAGAGCCTTGACAGTGCAAAGGCGGCTTTTTTGGCGGCGGCTGATCGTTTGACGACGCTGACGATCACCCAGGAAGACCTGGACCGGGCGAAGAATACGCTAAAAAAGGAGATTTCGGATTTCCAGAATAACACGCTGGATTTTGTGTTGGGGTTGGCGGATGTCATCGGTGCGGGAGACTGGCGGTTGTCCTATATTTACCGGGACCGGATAGATGAACTGACGCTGGCGGATGTGCAGGCCTGTCTGAAAAAATATTATCACACGAGCAACCGGACGGTGGGGGTGTTTATCCCGGACAAATCGGCAGAGCGGGTAGCTGTGCCGGACCGGCCGGATGTGGCGGCGCTGGTGAAGGGCTATAAGGGCCGGGCCGTGGTGGCGGAGACGGGAACCTGGGAATCGACTATCGCGAATATCGAGAAGAGCACCGAATATGGCAGCTTGTCCGGCGGGATGAAGTATGCGCTGCTCAAAAAGCCGGTGAAGGGGGATAAGATCTATGCAAATTTCGTTCTGAGGGTCGGTGATGAGAGCAGTCTGAACGGCAAGGGTGTTATCGGGGCGCTGACTGCGACAATGTTGAATACGGGTACAACGACGAGGAGCAAAAAGGAGCTCAATGGCCAGCTTGACAAACTGAAGTCGTCTATTTCTTTCAGCGGTGGCGCCGGCGGGTCGGCCATAATCATCAATGTGGTAACGGACAAGGAGAATTGTATGGCGACGTTGGATTTGGTTGCGGATATGCTCCTGCATCCGGCTTTTGACTCTAATGAATTCAGCAAGGCTCTTATTGATCTGGAGTCGAGTATCGATGTGAGCCGAAGCAATCCGCAAATTGTAGCGGTCACGGCCTTAAGGCAAAAGATGTCGGCTTATCCCAAGGGTCATCCGCTATACACAGAGAGCCTGGATGAGCAAATGGCAGACTATAAAACGGTGCAGCTGGCGGATATCCGCGGGTTCTATCAGGACTTCTATGGTGCGGATCACGGGTATGCGGCTTTTGTAGGGGATATTGATGGAGCGGCGATCAAGGGATGGCTGGACAAGAGTCTGGGGACGTACAAGAGTAAGAAGTCTTACGCGCGGATCGAGCAGAAATATATTGCTGGTCCTGGGGGGACGCAGTCGATCCTGATCATGGACAAAAAGAACGCGATGATGTTTGGCGGGATCAACCTCGCGCTGAAAGAGACCGATGCGGACTATGTGGCGTTGGATATGGCCAATGAGATGCTGGGCGGCGGTGGGTTCCTCTCGTCGCGGATCCCCAGTCGACTGCGGGAAAACGAAGGAATGAGCTATGGTGCAGGGACCGTTGTGAACGCGAGCTATTTATATCCGGTTGGTAGCTGGGGGATATATGCGATCTTCAATCCGATGTATAAAAACCGGCTGGACAGTGCGTTCAGAGATGAGTTGAATAAGGCGTTGACGGGAGGCTTCACGTCGGATGAGCTGAGGAAAGCGGTAACGGCGTGGTTGAGTACGCGTAAGACTTCTCTTGGGTTGGATCAATACCTGGTGTCGCATCTTGAGAGCTATATGGATATGGGAAAGGACCTGAGTTTCGATACGGATTATGAGGACAAGGTGAAGGCGCTTTCGGTGGATCAGGTGAATGCGGCGCTTAAGAAGTATGTCAGCCCGGAAAAGATAACCCTGATCTATGCGGGGGATTTTAAATAACGGGAGATTTTAAATGATTTTGTGGTCCCGGGTCGCGGCGGCCCGGGTCAGAGGAGAGGCTTTAGCGCCGTCCAGACGGTTTCGGTCACGATCTTTTCGCCGGTATAGTTTGGGTGGATCCCGTCGCCCTGGTTGAGGGAAGGGTTACCGCCTACACCGTCGAGGAGGAAGGGGATAAGGGCGGTCTTGTTCTTTGCTGCGAGCTGGGCAAAGATCTCGTGGAAGGTGTTGGCGTAGGTGGAGCCCATGCTTGGGGGGACGCGCATTCCGGCGAGGAGGATCTTGCAGGACGGGTAACGGGTATGGACGGTGTCGATGATCGATTGGAGGTTGTCGCGGGTACCGTTAACCGGGATACCGCGGAGGCCGTCGTTGCCGCCGAGCTCCAGGACAAAGATATCGGCGCGTTGGCGTAGGATCCAGTTGAGGCGACTTTTTCCATCGGCGGTTGTTTCGCCGCTGATGCCGGCATTGATAACCTTGTAGGATAGGTGCAGGGAGTCGAGGCGGCGGCCGATGAGGGCGGGAAAAGCCTGGCCAGGGTCGAGGCCGTAGCCTGCGGTGAGGCTGTTACCAAAGAAGATGATGGTTCTTCGGGTGTCGTTGTCGGGTGCGGGGTTTGCGGGCGTTGCGCTGGTTGCTGCCGGGGTGTCGGCGTTCGGGGGTGTGGTGCTGGAGTTGTTGTTGTTATGACAGGCGGCTAACATAATGATGATCGGGCAAATAGCGTGACGGAGCTGCAACATATAGACAGATGATGTGTAATGCAAAGATACATGGAAACAATCTTAAAGGTCAGTAATATCAGTAAGACGTATCGGGCAGCGGGGAGGGTGTTGACCGTTCTGGAGCACATCAGCTTTAGCGTGGAGACGGGTTCGACGATGGCTATTGTAGGGCCTTCGGGGAGCGGGAAGACGACACTTCTGGGTTTGTGTGCGGGCCTGGACCGGTGCTCCGACGGGTCGGTGCAGTTGAACGGCATTGTGCTCGAGAGCCTGGATGAAGATGAGCGGGCGGTTATGCGAAACCGGTATGTGGGCTTTATTTTTCAAAATTTTCAGTTATTGCCGACGCTTACGGCGCTTGAGAATGTCATGGTACCGATGGAGTTGCGGGGCCCCGCCTTCGCCAAGGATTCGGCGGGCAAAGGAGTGCGGGAGATGGCGAAAGCGCTCATGGGGAAGGTGGGGTTGGAGGACAGGCTGCATCATTACCCGGCGCAGCTTTCGGGTGGCGAGCAGCAGCGGGTGTCGCTGGCGAGGGCTTTTGCGGGGCAGCCGCGGATCCTTTTTGCGGATGAGCCGACGGGAAACCTGGATGCGGAAACGAGTGAGAAGATTGTGCAACTTTTGTTCGAGCTGAACAGGGAGGCGGGTACTACCTTAATTATTGTGACACATAATTTGGAGCTGGCGGCCGCTACGCAGCGGATTATCCGGCTGGCGGGTGGAAGAATTGTGGACGATCATGAAAAAAAATAACGGTTTGCGCCCTTGGTGGCTGTTCGTGATGGCCTGGCGAGACAGCCGGCGGAACCGGGGGAGGCTCTTCCTGTTTATTTCTTCTGTTGTGTTGGGGATTGCCGCCCTCGTATCGACGCTGTCTTTTGGGTACAATCTTCGTGAGGATGTAGACGATCAAGCCAAGGAACTGGTGGGGGCCGATCTGGTGCTCCGCGGGCGGCACGGGATACGGGATAGTGTTCAGGCGATGAAGGCTTTTGCAGGCGCGCGTCGTTCCGAGCAGAAATCCATGGCATCGATGGTATTTTTTCCCCGGAGCCAGTCGAGCAGGCTGGTGCAACTGATCGGGCTTAGCGGCGATTATCCTTATTACGGAACGATAGAAACGAAGCCGGCATCGGCTGCCATGGAATTCCGGAGAAAACCGGAGGCGCTTGTCGATCAAACGCTGATGCTGGAGTTTGGCGTGCGGGTGGGCGATTCCATTCGCGTGGGCACGATTGACCTGGTGATCGCGGGGGCCCTTATCAAGATGCCGGGTCGGAACCAGGTGTCGTTGACCGTGTCGGCGCCCGTCTATATTCCGCTCCGATATATCGACTCTGCAGGGCTGGAGAGAAAAGGCAGCCAGATCGAGTCGGAGGTCTATTACCAGTTCAAACCGGGGACTGATATGTCCAAACTCATGGACACGCTGGGGCCCGACCTGGATTCGGAGCACGTACGATATGAGACCGTCGAAATAAGGAAGGAGCGGATGACTCGCGCCTTTAAGGATCTGTCGCAGTTTCTGACATTGATAAGTTTCATTGCTTTATTGCTGGGCTGTATCGGCGTCGCGAGTTCAGTGAATATTTATATCCGGGAAAAAATCGCCGGCGTCGCGGTATTGCGTTGCCTGGGCTTGAAGTCGCGGGGGGCTTTTCTGATCTACCTGATCCAGGTTTTAGCCATTGGGATGGTTGGGTCGCTGCTCGGAGCGGGTTTGGGTGTTGCAGTGCAGCAGGTGCTGCCCATGTTGTTCAAGGATATTTTACCGGTGGAGGCACATTTCCGGCTCTCGTGGCCTGCGATCGGTGAAGGCATCGGGATTGGGACTGCGATCGCGTTGTTGTTCGCGTTGCCGCCATTGCTCGCTGTTCGGAAGATCTCACCGTTAAATACGCTGCGGTTAGCGGTCGAACCGCCGGCCGCCGACTGGGATGGATGGAAGGCGACGGTGTATACGACAGTATTTGTCTTTATTACCTTGTTCAGTTATGCGCAGATGGAGAAACTCGGCAAGGCTCTCGTTTTTACCTTGTCGATACTTGGCGCGTTTCTTTTGCTGGCCGGGGCAGCAAAATTACTGATGGCTGCGGTGCGGCGGTTCTTTCCAGGGCGCTGGAACTATTTATGGCGCCAGGGTTTTGCCAATTTATACCGCCCGAACAATCAGACCCTGATCCTGGTGGTGACCATCGGACTGGGCACAACTTTTATCGGGACACTTTTTTTTATACAGCAACTGTTGCTTGATCGGGTGAACATCCTGGCAAGCACGGATGGCAATATGGTATTGTATGATGTGCAGCCCACACAGATCGCGGGCGTGCGACGGCTGGCGTCGGAGATGAAGGTACAGTTGGTGGATGATGTGCCGGTCGTCGCGGTAAGGGTCGCTTCCGTCAAAGGAATAGCGCGGGATGATGATGGCGCCCGGGGGCGGAATGATACCAGGGTCACCTACAGCGATACCTTGCGGCCGGCGGAGAAACTCGTGGCGGGAAAACTGGGGCCGCCGGTCCATTCGCCCCGGGACGTGATCCATGTGTCATATGATGATGATGCTGCGATGTCGTCCGGCGTGCAAATAGGGGACCAGGTCGTGTTTGATGTGCAGGGAGTAGAGATAACTACGGTTGTGGGCAGCATCCGTCATCTTGAGCGGAGTCCATTGCGCCAGGGAATCCTTTTTCCAAGCGGCGTGCTCGAGTCGGCGCCGCAGTTCCATATCGTTACGGCGATGTTGCGATCGCCGGAAGCGTCGGCGCGTTTTCAGCGTTCCGTAGTGCAACAATTTCCGGGTATTCTCGTGGTCGATCTGGCGCTCGTCGTGAATGTGCTGCAGGATATCCTGGGGAAAATAGGAGCGGTGATCCGGTTCATGGCTGGCTTCAGCATGCTGACCGGTCTGATCGTACTGATCGCAAGCGTCCTGATCAGCAAGTTCCAGCGGATCCAGGAAAGCGTATTATTGCGGACGCTGGGTGCCAGCCGGCGGCAGGTGCTGGTGATTACCATGTTGGAATATTTCTTTATCGGCGCGTTGGCCGCTGTTATCGGGATTGGGTTATCGATGACGTTCAGCATGGTGTTGGCGAAATTCATTTTTGAGGCGGTTTTTGTTCCGAACTGGTGGGTGGTAGGGGGGTTATTTGCCGGGGTTAGTTTGCTGACGGTGCTGATCGGGTTGTACAATGTCCGTGGGGTGTTGAACAGGCCGCCGCTGGAGATTTTGAGACGGGAGGGGTAGAAAATATATACCGGTCCTGGTTCGATTAGGTTTACCTTACACTGGTGCCTGTAATTCTACCGGCAAATAAATCAACAAAATGTCAAACATTACGCAGCTTGTCAATGTCGATAAGAATATGACAACCATAAAGAGGGGCATTATTGAGTCAGGACTGGGTAAAACGCTTAGTGAAACAGGACCTTTCACGATTTTTGCTCCATCGGATAATGCATTTGACAAGCTCGATAAAAACGTGGTGGAAGACTTGCTGAAGCCTCAAAACAAGGCTCATTTGCTGGAGGTGTTGAATCTTCACGTGGTGGAGGGCAAAATTCATTTGAAGGATTTGAAAGACGGAGAAATGCTGAGGACGGTCAGCGGGAAAGAACTGCATATCACAGTCAAGGAAGGAGTCGTCAGTGTGGACGGCGCCAATATCCATGGCCAGGAACTGCAGGCATCGAATGGTTCTATTTATTCTTTGGATACGGTGATGATGTACAATTAAATATTGTTTGCCATGTCGGCTATTTATGTGTTACGTCGTGCGGTGCTTCTTTTCTTTTCTGGGTTGATCGTGATGGGGGCTGTCCGGGC
>DATMLR010000522.1:0-9992 GCA_035570015.1 Puia sp. | reverse complement strand
CTTGTAAGGCTTTCAGCGCCGCATCTGTTCCAACTCCGGCATTTTGTTCGTACGCATCCCATTGGTTCACCACCAGTTCGGTTAGCCCGACCTCCGGCGCCTGCAATGCTTTTACGCCCAGCCAATACAAGCTTTCGATCGTCCGCGCCGATGTTGTCCCTACTGCGATCACCCGTTTGTCCGTGATTCCTGCTTGCCGTATCCCCTCCAGCGTCTCGCGTTTCACCGCAATAAATTCCGTATGCATGTTATGCTCCCCAAGCGTCGCTGACTTTACGGGTAGAAAAGTGCCTGCTCCGACATGCAGGGTAACAAAGAGCTGATCGATGCCTTTGTCTTTTAACGACCCGAATACCCGGTTGGTGAAATGCAACCCTGCTGTCGGTGCGGCAACCGATCCTTCGAGCTCCGCATAGATGGTCTGGTATCGCTCGCTATCGGAGTCTTCAGGCGGCCGATGGATATAGGGTGGGAGCGGGATACCTCCAGCCCGATGCAGCAGTTCGGCAAAACTGAGCTCCACGGGGCGCCAGGAGAATTGGATGAGGAAGGAATCATTTTCTTTTTCCAGGTAACGGGCTTCCAATTCGACTTCACCGATCCGTTTCACCAGCACCTGGCCGGCTTTCCATTTGGACGCACCGCCGATCAGGCATTTCCAGCGCACTGCGCCTGCTTGCGCCATCGCGGCAGCCATTCCCCCGCACTCCGGCGGCGGCTCGAGACAAAAGATCTCTACCTTCCCACCGGAGGGTTTTCGGAAGACCAGGCGCGCCTCTACTACCCGGGTATTGTTGAATACCAGCAGACTCTCTTCCGGCAATGCGGCGGCGATTTCGCGGTAAGTGGTTTCGCCGATGGCCCCCCCGCGGTACACCAGGAGACGGCTGGCATCACGTTCCGCCAACGGATAAAAAGCAATGGCTGACTCCGGTAATTGATAGGTGAAATCGGAGATGGAGATATCCTTCGGGTCCATAGTCGAAGCGGCTAACTGCCGCCATTTTGCCGTGAAATTAAGAAACAGTGCGTATATTCATGTAAACGACTACACATGATCTGGCAATTCTACCTTTGTGCGTTCTTCGCTGGTGTTTTTCTCACCAACGCCATCCCGCATTTTGTTCAGGGGATGTGTGGCAATAAATTTCCGACACCTTTCGCAAAACCTCCCGGCAAAGGCTTGTCCTCTGCTCTCGTCAATGTCATCTGGGGGCTCTTCAACGCGATAATCGGGACGATCCTTTTTATTCACAGTGCTATAAAGTCCGAGACGACCTGGCTGTGGGTGACTTTTTTTGCCGGCGCAGCGCTGATGGCCATCCCGCTTAGTATCCGGTTTTCAGACAAGGATAAAGATTAACTATCCCGAGTCCCCGCCGGCAACGGTCTGTGCCCTATGAGGCAAGGGTCTGCGAGCTCGCGGCGGTATAACGCTAATCCGCTTTGTTTCTAATTATGGCGAAATCGCCGCAGTTAAAACCAACCATTCCAAACAGACACCCCGCGATCCCCAGAAAACTCCAACCTCTGAATTATACCAGGCTACACAAACCCCGCTTCGCCTTTATTCCATCCTGACCTCCGCATAAAATTCAGACTTATCCACCCGGAAATCGGTCGTCGTCATTCCTTTCAGCGCCATTGTCTGCCAACTGGTCGTCGGATAGATAAAGGCAAGACTGTCCCGGGCCAACGTCACTTTGATCGGCATCCGGAATCCCACCACATCCGCTTCCCATTTGTATCTCACCTCCAGATCGGACCCGTGCGGCTCGGCGTGAACGACCAATACCGGGATCGCGGCATGCCGCAGATATTGATCAAAGAACCAGGTGTAGTCCTTCCCGGTTATCGAATTGAAATACCCCACAATATCCTCCGTTGTCACCGGCCGATAACGAAACCGTTGCTGGATACCGCGGAAGATGCTAAAGAACAACGAGTCGTTGTCCATGACGTTTCGCAGCGTCTCCAGCATGAACGCCCCTTTTGGGTACATGTCACCCTGATGGAAGTTGTTGACGTTGTAGACGCCGATGATCGGCTCCTTGTTCTCCGGATGTGTCGAATCCAGCAAACGCAAGATAACCTGTTTGCCGAGCAGTGCTTCCTTGTTGAGATAGACCGAGAATTCGGCAAACGATTCGTTGATCCACATCTCAGCATAATCCTTGCAACCCACGCTGTTGCCCCACCATTCATGTGCGGACTCGTGCCACATGGTCTCGCGACTTGAAGTGGTATCATACCTGCCGCTGTTGATGGGGTCATCCAGCGTCCCGACGCTGACTACTCCCTGGTGTTCCATGGGATAGACTGACTCGACAAGCGTAAAACCATCCCGCCGGAAAGGGTAGGGGCCGTAGTCCTTGTAATACAGGGCCAACATCCGCCGCGCGTCCCCAAAAAGGTACCGGGCGAATGGCAGATTGTAAGGCATGCAATAGAAATTCAACGGCAGGCTGTCGCCGTCATGCACATATACATCGGAAAAATGAGTATAATTCCCGATGTTGATAGCGACATCGTAGGTAACGATGGGATAGTCAACATACCAGGACCATACCGTCTGCCCGCCTGGCAGTTCGCGCTTCTCCAGCAGCCTTCCATTGGAGATCTCGGTGAGCCCGGAGGGAATAGTCACCTTGATACGCATGCTATCGGGCCGGTCCGACAGATGATCCTTACAGGGCCAGAAGACGCTCGCGCCGATACCTTGGGTAACGGACTCGATCCAATAATCCTTGTCCCGGTTCCAGATCCAGAAAATACCACCCCGGAGCTTAACCAGATCCGGTTCCAGCGGCTCGCCGCCATATACGACTTTAATGGAATCCACAACGCCTTTCCTCAGCGTCTCCGGGAAGCTGACAAACACCGCATTGTAGTCGCGGGTATAAGCCAGCTCGCCGTCATGCCAGATGATCTTATCGATATGCAGTTCTGAACTCAGATCCACCTGTAGCTTGCTAAAATCATTCACCGCCTTGAAGCGGATGGTATTGCTGCCGCGGATGGATTTGGTATCCGGCAAGATGTCGACGGATAAGTCGTAGAATAGCACATCATAGCAGGACCGTAACGATGAAAGCGTGCCCTGCAAGGTATCGGCATAGGTGAAGCCGTTGGCGCGGTTGGAGAGATGCGGCGGCGGCCCGGAGCTCTTTAGAAAGACGTCCTGCTCTTTCCCGCTCGTGATCGCCTGGTCGATTTGACCTGCTTTATCGGCTTTGAATTGGCAAGAGTATCTGCCAAACCTTGCGTTGAATATGAACTTGTCTTTTGTCACCGGAATAAGGACACTGTCTGGCTCGTCCGCGAAATGACCCTTGATCAGGCCTCCGCTATTGGCGATGTGCAGGATGCGATAAGGGTCATTATCGAGTCTGTAGTCACCTGCAAAGCCCTTAGGAGAACCGGCGATCTTCTTCCATTTGACTCCATTTGCTTCCTGCTCCCAGATAAGCCGGTCGATCCGGCCCAGGCTATCTTTCCGGAATTCGATGGTCGCTTTAGGATGGACGTGCTCGGGCAGGTAGGTCAGACCAGAAAGATGGGTGAGCCCGGTTGTCCCCTGCCCCACGATCTGCACGTTGAGACCACCTTCTTTGTTTCTAAAAACCTCGAAAATAAAGGTCTGCCCGCTCTTCAGCCGGTATTCCCCTGTCAGAGCGGTGTCGGCCGCCGGTCCCTGGGCCCGGGAAGCCAAGCCAGTGAGGAAGCAAAAGACCATCGGCAGGATCGTTGATTTCATAGTCGTGCTTTTGATCACAAAACACGTCCAAACGACCTGCCTGGCCTATTCAAATCCGGAATTGATCATATTCCGGTACAAGTATTCTTTGGGACTCATGCCCGTGATCGCTTTGAAAGCGCGCTGAAAGGTAGGTAGGGAATTAAACCCGCATTCATACGCCAACCCGGCGATGGTCAGCTGCCTGCTTTCCGGCCGCACGATCCGCTCCTTGACTGCATCGATCCGGTAATGGTTGACATAGTCGGTAAAGCTCGAACCCAGGTGCTGATTCAACACGATGGACAATGTCTTTGGCGCCACCCCGCAGTGCTTAGCCAGAAGGGTCAAATTCAGTTCGGGGTTTAGCCATAGGCCATCTGCTTCCATTGACTGCCGTAAAGCATTGATCACCGGTCCGACTTTTTCTGCCGGCAGTACAAGTGGTAGCAGTTTCTTGGGCTCGGGGAGGGTTTCCGATCGATACGTGATAAAATATCCTTTGATCCCGAGGAAATAGATGATGGCCACAAGGGGCAGATAGAGCGGATACCAATCGACCTTGTCGAGGAGCATATCCCCGACGCGTGGCAGCTCATAAGGGATCAGAAAGATGAGCCAGATCACATCGAATATCCAGAATACCCGGAGAAAGATTGACGGCCACCGCTGCCATTCCGCAGATCCCAACACCTTTTGCCGCCGCAGATACCTTGTCGCCAGTACAAGATAGACGGTTAGGGAGATC
Source organism: Puia sp. (assembly GCA_035570015.1). GTDB lineage: Bacteria > Bacteroidota > Bacteroidia > Chitinophagales > Chitinophagaceae > Puia. The sequence continues at coordinate 5,508 of DATMLR010000522.1, read as the reverse complement.
CATCGGGGGATGTCGGCGTATTGATTGTAGTCATCCAAAAATACCCCCAACCCCCTCATCGCAGGCCCGAAATTGTGGTGAAACAACTTCAGCCATGACCCGATAAATGCGACGGCAATAAAACATCCGATGAAAAAATGCTGGAACAGATCGACGACAATCGGATAAAAATGCGGCCGGTATCGCCGCTCCAACCGGAATCCCGGCTCCCCAAGACTGCGGACATACAAATAGATCAGCGGCCCGATCGGCATGATGATGATGAGGGGAACTACGGCGTTAAAGAGGCTACCGATCGTGGTCTCGTTTTCCCAGGCTGTCTCATCCAGGTAGAGACCCAGACAGGCGAGGGCACAGAACAGGATGATGGCCGCAAGTAATCGCCTCGTGGTTCGTTCTTCGGGCCTTCGCCGCGCGGATGACCACAAGAGGATGCTGACGATAAACCCCTGCAAGGCACCCAGCAAAACGATCGTTTTCAAAAGCAGCATGTCTGTGTGACTTTTAGAATTATCGCTTGTTTAACGGCACCACCAATTTCAGCCCGCTCCATTGCTCGCTCACGGCGCATACCTTAATATCTACCAACCCGTTCTCCAGCGCGTACCCGCGGATCAGGTCTTCCGTCAGGTCGGTAGCGACTCCGGAACTCTTCTTATACCAGGAAACCCAGATCACCAGCTGAGGGTTCTTCTTCCAAGCCGGAGTCAGCGAGCGCATCGACTTTACAAAGGTAGACCAATCCACCGCGAAGAGATGGATGAAGTCCGGGACCTGCCTGGGCCCGCAAACCTGGGCGGAAATGTCAGCTTCCAGCCAGTCGAAGTAGGCATCGGGCGCGTGCAGCAGCCATACCCGATGGGTCGCTTTGACCCCAAGCTTTTTTAGAAGGGGCGTACCCGAATAACCGGCAGTTGCCATAAAATCCACATTTTAACGCCACTTATCCCCAGCTTATCCACCGTAATTCACAGCTTGTACACGGCCCAAAAAGGCCAAAGACCAGCCCGATCCTCCTGATTCTCAGCCCCCATAAGGGGTTTGCGGTAATGCACTGCTGTGGAAAAAATAAATTTTCCAAATTACACGGACATGGTGGGAAAAAGTGTTATTTTGTGTTAGTTTAAGAATTAATTGATTCAACTCTTCATAAATGGTTGGTTTTCTGGGCGAATACGAAGCTACTCTCGACGCGAAAAGTCGCTTCCTGCTCCCCGTCGGCTTTAAAAAACAGCTGCCGGAAGACGGTCCCTCCCAGTTTGTCATCAACCGCGGATTTGAGAAATGCCTGAGCCTTTACCCGATGAAAAGCTGGGAGCCGATTTTCGCCAGAATCAGCCAACTAAATGATTTTGATCCCGAAGTTCGGCAATTCCGGAGATATTTCCTGAATGGCGCAACCATTGTCGAGCTGGATTCCGCCGGCCGCCTCCTGATCCCCTTCAACCTGAAAGAACACGCCGGCCTCGATAAAGACCTCGTGCTGTCAGCCGCCGTAGACAAAATTGAGATTTGGGATAAGTCTAAGTACCAACAGTTCTTTGAATCCTTTTCACCGGAAAAATTCAGCAGCCTTGCGAAGCAGGTTATGAACCCCGGAGGGCCTTTGCCTTGACACCCCCCCTACATAACGAGGAGGGTGCCTATCACCTCCCCGTCCTGCTGGAGGAAACGCTCGACTACCTCCGGATCCGACCAGGACGTTGTTACGTCGACTGCACCTTTGGGGGTGGCGGTCATTCAAGGGGTATTCTCGAACGGCTCGGACCTGCCGGGCGACTCTTCGCCTTCGATCAGGATAAAGATGCGCGGACCAATTTGCCTGATGACCCTCGCATCCAATTCCTGCCCCACAACTTTCGCCACCTCGGACGATTCCTTCGGCTGCATGAAGTCACCGCCGTGGACGGTATCCTTGCCGATCTTGGCGTCAGCAGCCACCAGTTCGATGAAGCTGCCCGCGGCTTCTCCTTTCGTTTCGAAGGCGACCTTGACATGCGGATGGACCAACGGCAAAGCCTGACCGCCTACGAAGTGGTCAACAAATGGCCCGAACAACAGTTGCATAAGCTGTTCGAGCATTACGGCGAAGTCACAAACGCCAAAACGCTCGCCCGCACGATCGTCCAGGTACGCCGGTCCGTATCGCTGAAAACGATCTCTAACTTTCGATCCGCGCTCGCCCCTATTGTGAAAGGCAACCCCAATAAGTATTTCTCCCAGGTGTTCCAGGCACTCAGGATCGAAGTGAATGACGAATTGGGTGCGCTGAAAGAAATGCTGCTGCAATCGCCCGGTCTCCTGTCGCCAGGCGGCCGAATCGCCATTATTACCTTTCATTCCCTAGAAGACAGGCTCGTCAAGAATTTCTTCAAAAAAGGAGCTTTCGAAGACGAAGACCCCAAAGATCCCTTCGGACGAAGTGCGTCGCCCCCCTTGTTAAAAGTGATCACCAAAAAGCCGGTTACTCCCGGTGAAAAAGAATTACAAACCAACCCGCGATCCCGCAGCGCCAAGCTCCGGGTAGCTGAACGAATATAAACCATGGATCAGAGTAAAGAAAATATTGCTCGCCGCTGGCAGCCCTCCCGGCTCGGCTACCGCTGGGTCGTCCGCAACATCGGGTATCTGCTTTTCCTCGCAGCGCTGGCTGTTGTGTATATCTATAACGGTCACTACGCGGACAAGATCTCCCGCGACCTTAGCCGGACTGACAAGGAATTAAAAGAATTGCAATACGAATACAAAACGCTCAAGAGCGAGGTTATGTTCCGCAGCAAGGAGAGCGAGCTGGCTAAAGCCGTCGCTCCTCTGGGGCTGGTGGAGCTGACCCAGCCGCCGTTTGTCCTGGTCGATAGTATAACATGGAAGTGAAACGCGACATATTATGGAGAGTCTACCTGTGCTTTATCGGCATCGTTGTGCTGAGCGGAATCGTTCTGGGCAAGGTATTCTATATCCAGCGGGTGCAAGGCGCATACTGGAGGAGCCTGAGCGATAGCCTCCACCAGAAATGGGTAGAACTGGATGCCGAAAGGGGCACCATCTTCAGCGAAGACAGCAGTATGCTGAGCACGTCCATCCCCTGGTTCAATATCTATGTCGATTTTGACGCCGACGGTCTCCGCGAAAAGAATGGCCGCCGGTTTACCGCGAATGTCGACTCCCTTTCCCTCTGTCTGTCGCGTCTCTTTGGTGATCAGTCCCCCGCCGGTTACCGGAAAATGCTCTGGCAAGGCTATCGCGCGAACGATCGCTATTATGAGATCGCCGCCAACGTCCCTTGGGAGAAATACCAGATGCTTCGCGGGTTCCCACTCGTCCGCGAGGGCCGGAACAAAAGCGGTTTTATTGCAGAAGTGGTCAACAAAAGATTGAATCCGTTCGGCTTGCTGGCCAATCGTACCCTTGGCCTGGCAAGAGCGAATGCCCAGAACGTAGGTCTGGAGCGTACCTACGATACCCTCCTCAAAGGCGAGACGGGCCGTCGCCTTGTCCGCTATATCGCCGGCGGCGCCTATGTTCCGGTCGAAGGGTACGAGATAGAATCCCAGAACGGCAAGGACATCATCACTACGCTCGATGTCAATATCCAGGATATTGCCGAGAATGCTCTCCTTCGGGAGATGATCGCCAACCAGGCAGAACACGGTACCTGCATGGTCATGGAAGTGGCGACCGGTAAGATCAAGGCGATCGCGAATCTCGGCCTTCAATCTGATGGCACGTATTGGGAAGACCTCAATTACGCCATCCGCGTCACGGAACCCGGTTCGACCTTCAAACTGGCGACCCTGCTTTCGCTGCTTGAAGACCATAAGGTCTCGCTGAGCGACAAGCTCAACCTCGACGGCGGTTCCTGGAAAGTTGCCGGGCACACCGTTTACGATGCAGAACCCCACGACTTCAGGGAGTTTACCGTGAAGGAGGCTTTTGAGATCAGTTCCAACGTAGGCATGGCCAAGCTGGCAATGAGCCATTATGCCGGCAATCCCTCCGGCTTCGTAACCCATCTGAAAAAGCTCCGGCTGGACCAGTCCACCGGCGTCGATCTGCTTGGTGAAGGCACTCCCGTCGTCAAACATCCCGGTTCACGGACCTGGAGTGCGACTACGCTTCCCTGGATGGCCTTCGGTTATGAAGTGCTCATCTCTCCCCTGCAGACCCTTACCCTCTACAACGCCGTCGCAAACAACGGCCGGATGATGAAGCCCTACCTGGTCAGCGCTGTCCAGGAGTCGGGCGTCACCATTAAAGAAAATCAGCCGACCGCGCTTATGGACAATATCTGCAGCGAGACAACCCTCCGACAACTTCAGGAATGCCTGAAAGGCGTCTGCAAGGACCCGGAGGGCACCGCGCACAACCTCTTCCAACGCTCCTTCTTTCCAGTCGCAGGGAAGACCGGCACGGCGCTTGTCGCCAATGGCGCCCGCGGTTACGCCGATCATGTCTATCAGGCTTCGTTCGTTGGCTATTTTCCTGCCGACCATCCGAAATATTGCTGTATCGTGGTGATCAAGAATCACCCTTTCGCCAAAGTATACCTCGGCGCCAAAGTCGCCGGGCCTGTTTTCAAGGAGTTGGCCGATAAACTGATGAGCCTGGATCCAGATGTCGCCGCGCCCATTCCCGCTGACTCCGCCGGCCCTCAGGGTATTACGGTCATCGACCCGCGGCGCGTCTCCGGCCATGGTATCCCGAATGTCAAAGGAATGGGATTGAAAGACGCGCTCTACCTGCTGGAGAGCATGGACCTGAAAGTCGCCGTCCGGGGCAGTGGAAAAGTCACGGCGCAGAGCCCTGAACCAGGCGCCGGATTTAGGAAAAACGAAACCATAACGATTCAACTCGACTAACGATAGCCGAATGGCAGAACTACAGGACATATTATATAAGGTGAGCATTCGCTCGGTCCACGGCGATCTGGACCGGTCCGTCGACAATCTGCAAACCGATTCGCGGCTGGCCGGCCCGGGTTCCCTTTTCGTTGCGCTCAAAGGAACTCATGTGGACGGTCATGCCTTTATCCCTCAGGTTATCGCTGCAGGTGCTTCCATCATTGTTTGTGAAGAGCTTCCTGCACCCTTACAGGATGGGATAACCTATTTGCAGGTCGAAAGTACCGCCGCCGCTGCAGGTGTCATTGCGCATAACTTCTACGGCCAGCCTACGGAAAAGCTGAAACTGGTCGGGGTCACAGGTACCAATGGCAAAACAACTATCGCCACCCTCCTTTACAAGCTATTCACTGCACTGGGCTACAAAAGCGGACTGCTCAGTACCGTAGAGAACCGAATCATCGAGCGTATCTTGCCCGCTACCCATACCACACCCGACCCGCTGCATCTGAACGCCCTGCTGAAAGAGATGGTCGACTCCGGATGTACCCATGCCTTTATGGAGACCAGTTCCCACGCGATTCACCAGCAGCGGATCGCCGGGCTTCACTATAGCGGCGGTATCTTCAGCAATATCACGCACGATCACCTGGATTACCATAAGACA
>DATMLR010000521.1:0-10156 GCA_035570015.1 Puia sp. | reverse complement strand
ATCTCCGGGGCGGCATCGGCAGGGGCACAGGCCAGCCCGACGAATTGCATGGGGAGGTAATCCGGGATGTCGTCACCCATATAGAGCATGTCATTAATCTCAAGACTATGGTCTTCTGCATATTGCCGGAGGACCGCGACCTTGTCGTGGATGTCGAGGAAGATATCCCGGACGCCGAGATAGTGCAGACGCTGGCGAACCCCTTCGGAGAGCGCGCCCGAAATGACGACGATGCGATAACCTTTTTTAATCGCCAGCTGGAGGGAGTAGCCGTCGCGAGTACTCATCCGCCGGACCTGCTCGCCGGTCTCAAAAATCTGTACGCTGCCATCCGTCATGACACCGTCGACGTCGAATACGAATGTCCGGATAGACTTAAATTTTTCCAATACGCTCATGGTGATAATGCTCTTCTATTAAATTTGTAAATAGCTTGTATAAAACCTTAATTTCCTGATAATTGCTCAAAAGTTCAATATGCCGTGCAATCGTTACTCCGTCGCCTCTGACGGCAGGTCCGGTTTGGATGGCGCCGGGTGGATAGCGGTCGAGGCGGTCCGCCGTTTCACGGATCAGGGGCAGGAGCAGGGTGAAATCGATCTGCTCCTGCTGGCAATACGCGGCGGCCAGGGTGTAAAGATAATTGGTAAAATTATTCGTAAGAGTAGCCGCAAGGTGGAGTTTTAGCCGGGTGGTATCGTCCGCCGGTTGGACCCGGGATGACAGGGTTGACGCAAAGGCCTCAAGGTCCTGGCAATCTTCGGGGTTCGCAGCGTCGACAAGCAGGGGAAAAGGAGGATAGGGGCGGGCATCGGAGCGGAAGGATTGAAGGGGGTATAGGGCACCATAGCGGGTGGTAACGCGTGTCAGTACGTCCGCCGGGACGGCCCCCGCGGTATGGACGACCAGTTTCCCGGGGAGGGTCAGGTTCTCCCCCAGCCTTTCCAGGGCGGTGTCGCTGAGCGCAACGATATAAAGGTCCGCGCCGGTCGCAATCTCCGGAAAGCGGGTCGCATAGGGGCAGCCAAGCAACCCGGCCAGGGCGGCTGCGCGCACTTCGTTGCGGGCAAATACCTGTAAAACGGGGTGGCCCGCGGCAACGATGGTTTCACCGAGAACAGTGGCAACATTTCCGGAACCGATAATAACGGTCTTCATGCTGTATTTTTGTGATGGCCGCAAAATCGGCCTTGGAACAGCATGAAATTAAATCAAAAACTCGCAATGCGGTATATGCGTGCGCAGCTAAATATACTTTCCCTCGTGAGCCTGCGCAAATCGGCGGAGAAAGCCTTCCGATTGTTCGTTACGCCGGGCAAGCGCCGCAAGGGCAAATTGCCCCCGATATTCGAAACCGGCGAGCCCCTTTCCTTCCGGCAGAACGGTCATCCGGTCCGAGGGCATCGATGGCAGCCGTATTCGGATGAGCTTCGCCCTTCCGCGGAAACGGTGGCGCCGAAGAAAGTACTGATCGTACATGGTTTCGAATCGGCATCGCGGGTCTTCGGGAATTATATCGCGGCGCTGCTGAAGAAGGGTTATGAGGTTGTCGCTTTTGATGCGCCCGGTCATGGGATGTCGGGTGGAAAGCGGCTGTTCATCTCCGACTATGTGGAGATGTTGTCAGCAGTGGAACAGAACTATGGCCCCTTCCATTCGTGGATGGCGCACTCGCTGGGCGGTCTCGCTCTGGCTTTGTCCCTGGAGGATATGTCCCCCGACGGGGAGTGCAGACTAGTGCTGGTAGCACCTGTACCGGGGATCGCGCAGGCCTTCGGCGAGTGGGCGCGGGAGTTGCAGCTGCCGGCGGAAATGGGGCGGGAAGTGGAAGAGTATGTCAAGGAGATCAGTGGACATCCGCTGGCCTGGTATTCGCTGCGGCGGGTCATCGGATCGCTGGGAATGCCAATCTTCTACGTCCAGGACGAAGGGGACTCGGTTATACCCATCCAAGATGCAAAGCTGATCCAGGGGGACGGGCATGCGAATATCCGGTTCCTATTGACTACCGGTCTCGGCCACAAAAAAATCTATAAGGACACTGGCGTGATGGATCAGATCGTCGATTTTCTCTAACTGTTCTTTCCGCCCAGCAGCGGAACAAAGGAAAAAGTATCGAAGACCTCTTCGATGACGCCACCATCGGCTTGAACGGTCAGGCGGATCATTTGCTGCACGTTCCCTTCGCCCACGGGGATGACCATACGGCCTCCGGGTTTGAGCTGTTCGACAAGCCTGGGCGGGATATACGGCGCGGCCGCGGTGACGATGACTTTATCGAAGGGGGCATAGGTCGGCAGGCCTTCGTAGCCGTCGCCATAAAAGAATTTGATATTTGGGTATTTCTTCAGCCACGCGAACTGCTTGTTGGCTTCAAATAGTTTTTTTTGCCGTTCGATCGTATAGACCTGCGCGCCCATTTCCGCCAGGACGCTAGCCTGATAAGCGCTGCCCGTGCCGATCTCGAGGATCTTGTCAAAGGGACGGATCTCCAACAATTGGGATTGATACGCGACTGTATAGGGCTGCGAGATGGTCTGATCCTCCCCTATTGGAAAGGCACGGTCCTCATACGCGATCTTGTCAAAGCCAGAATCCATAAAAAAATGCCTCGGAAGATGAAGGATGGCATTCAGGACCCGTTCGTCGGTGATGCCCTTGCCGCGGATGACCTCAACCAACTGCCGCCGGAGCCCCTTGTGCCGGTAACTGTCTTCGAATGTTCTCATACCGGGTGCAAGATAAAGGCTTTGCCAAATATTTGATTTGTACTTTTTGAACTATATTGTCTTGTTTTTAGGATTCATCCTTAACCGTTTCAAACAAAGCTGCATATGAAATTTAACACGGGAGCTAGGTTGGCATTCATGATGTTCGTTGAGTATTTTATCTGGAGTTCGTGGTACGTGACGATGACGTCCTATATGCCGGTTCATCTTCAATCGACCGACATTCAGATCGGGGCTGCGTACAGCGCGTTGGCGATTGCCACGATGGTTTCACCCTTTTTTGTGGGGATGGTCGCCGACCGGTATTTTGCCGCCCAAAAGATAATGGGGGTGATGCATCTACTGGGCGCGGTTATTCTGTTCCTTGTGCCGACGATAAAGGACAATGGTCTATTTTATTGGGCAATCCTTATTTATTCTCTCTTGTACATGCCGACGATCGCATTATCAAATAGTGTCGCGTTCTCACAAATGAGCGATCCAGGCAAGCAGTTTCCCTGGATCCGGGTTTTTGGCACGGCTGGCTGGATCGTAGCCGGACTTCTGGTCGGCGGGCTGTTGTGGGAAACATCCGCCAATATATTCTACCTTGCAGCGGCCGCTTCGGCGCTGCTGGGCCTGTTTAGTTTTGCGCTGCCCAATACGCCGCCTAAGGGCAGCGCGGGAAATGCCTCAGCATCGAAAGCTTTGGGTACGGATGCGTTTGTGCTCTTTAAAAACAGACCTTATCTGATCTTTTTTATTGCCGCGATATTGGTGTGTGTCCCGTTGTCATTTTATTACGGTTTTGCGAATAAATTCCTGAATGAGCTCGGAGTGAGCGATGCGGCCGGCAAAATGATCCTGGGACAGATCTCGGAAGGCCTCTTTATTATGGCCATTCCATTTCTCTTCAACTCCATTGGAGTAAAAAAAATGCTTTTGCTGGGCATGACGGCGTGGATACTCCGGTATATCTGTTTTGCGTATGGAGACACGGGCACTGGTATCTGGATGTTGTATGCCGGGATAATCCTTCATGGGGTTTGTTATGACTTCTTTTTTGTTACGGGATATATGTATACCGAGAAAAAGGCCGGGGAGAAGATCAAAAGTGCGGCGCAAGGGCTCTTCACTTTTGCCACTTATGGATTGGGTATGTTCATAGGGACCTGGTTTTCCGGTTTTACCGTCCATGGCTATGTTACGGGACCCCATACACACGACTGGAAGGGTATCTGGTTGGTGCCGGCGTATATCGCCGCGGGGGTACTGCTTTATTTTATTGTTTTCTTCAGAGAGAAAAAACTAGTAGCTGTTAACGCTTAAAATATTGTTATATGGTAAAGATTGGTATGCTTGGGTCGGGTTTCATCGCCCGGTTCTATGCCGATTCCATCCTGGGCCAGCGGCGACAGGATAAGATCGTGGCCGTGTATTCGCGGCGGAAGGAAAGCGCGGAAAAATTCGCGAAAGACTATGGCTGTTCATTTGCGTCCCAGGATATGGAAGCGGTGATCGCGCGGCCGGACGTGGATATGGTCTGTATCTCGCTGCCGAACAACCTGCATGAGATCGCGGTGCTGTTATCCTGCAAACATAAGAAGGCCGTGATCACGACCAAGCCGCTGGGCCGGAACGCGACGGAAGCCAGACGGATGCTGGAGGCGGTGGAGGATGCCGGTGTCTATAGCGCGTACCTCGAAGATCTCGTATATACGCCAAAATTCATAAAGGCACACGCGAGTGTTCAGGCCGGCGCGCTGGGCCGGATCTTATGGTCCAAGTCACGAGAGACACATCCGGGCCCGCACAGCGATTGGTTTTGGGACAAAGAGCAGGCCGGTGGCGGGTGTATACTCGACCTTGGATGTCATTGCGTGGAGATCGGGAGGTCCTTTATCGGAAAGGACATCCGGCCGGTGGAAGTGATGTGCTGGGCGGATACCCAGGTCAAGCCAATCGATGCGGAGGATCACGCGATCGGGTTGATCAAATATGAAAATGGGGCCATCGGGCAATTTGAGGTCAGCTGGACCTTCCGCGGCGGTTTGGACTTGCGCGATGAGGTGATGGGCACCGAGGGCACGATCTGGATCAACAGTTGTCTGCGGACGGGATTAGAGATGTTCACGACCGGCAAGGGCGCCGACTATGTGGCGGAGAAGGCGGAGAGTACGAGCGGGTGGCTGTTTCCGATGGGGGATGAGATCAATGATTTCGGGTATAATCATATGTTCACGGATGTCTTCAATTCCTTTGAGAGCGGGAAGGCGCCGAAGGAGACCTTCTATGACGGTTATGTCGTGAATGCGGTGCTGGATGCCGCTTATCGGTCCGCGAAGACCAAGCTGTGGGAGCCCGTCCAACTGGATATCTGGCGTGGAAGGATCGGGGTGACGAAGGATAGTCATCTTACGGAGTATGATGCGGATCACTACCTCATCAAGGAGGAGGTGACGCACTATGGAACGAAGAAGGTCATCCTGAAGAATAAGAAGGATGGAAAGATCATCGAGCAGGTTGTGGGTTAGGGTTGCCTGGATTTGCGTTTCGCTTGGCGCGATCGTGGCGCTGTGGTATGCGCTGACGCGCGATATCCGGTATTCGCGGGAATATATGGGCGATCTGCGAAACCGGGTGGTCGGGGCGCGGCTCATCAAAGACGGTTATTCGCCATATTTTTATAAATATTCGCCCGGGGACCCGGTGCGGTATTATGATCCGCAGGCCTTCGATATCTATTTCGTTTCCATTTGCACTTCGACGCCTTTTCTGCACCGGCTGCTGATCCCGCTGGCGGATTGGCCATTTGCCACGATCATGCGGGTATGGCTGGTGCTGTTATATCTGTTGTATCTGGCAATGGCCGCGTATGCATTTGCTTTTACGCGCGCGCCTGAGGCGCGCGCGGCGGTGCTCCTCACCGCCCTACTATTCCTGGTGACAAACGCCTGGGAATTGCATACCAAATACGGGCAGACGTATTTGCTGATCCCCGCGCTGGCGATGTTGACGTTCGCACTGCGGCGGTGGCCGGTTTTGGCGGGGCTGGCGGCAGCGGGGTTGGTGATGATAAGACCGAATGCGATCTTGTTTGTCCTTCCGTTCTTGCTGATGCGCAATTTTAAATGGTCGTTTATTGTGCCTGGTGTTGTCGCGTTGGCGTGGGTGCTACTGAGCCCGCGGGAACGGGGTTTGTGGCAGGACTATTCGACGATGATCGGCGAGCAGGTAAAGATCCACCAGGACCTGGGGCCGAAGCGGCGGCCGGTTTGGATCGATCCGGGGTATAAGGAATGGGAAGGATTGAACAAGGATACCATACAGACGCGGATCGCGCGCGACCCGGTGCGTATTTATTCCGAGAACGGAAATCTATTCGTGCTGTACCGGAAAATCGTCGGGCGGCAGATGCCACTGGGGTTCCTGCTCGTCCTGGGGCTATTGTCGGTCGGATCGGTGATGATGGCGCTCGTGCTGGTGCGGCGACGATATGGAGAGCTGCAACCGGCACAACTGGCGATCATCGGCTTTTGTCTGTATATGATCTCCGATCTATTCTCGCCGATCTACCGGCATGCTTATTACGGAGTGCAGTGGATCATGCCGCTGCTGCTGGCGGCGGCCCTTTACCAGAAGCGGCTTAACCGGTGGTATCTCGGCCTGCTGGCCGCCCTGCTGCTGAATATCGTGCACCTGCCTTTCCTCAAAATGGGCAATACGCTTGGCGAATATGTCTTCCTGGTCTGTCTGCTGGCGATTGGTCTGGGTTCTGGCGATGCGGAGAGCCGGAAATCCGCTCCGGTAAGGGCTTCCTGATCGGGCGAAAAAGCTTTGCACATGGAGTGGATAAACATCGCTTCGTTTTTTATTCCGGAATGTTATTTTTGATGCCTTCCTCAAGGAATTTAATAGAAAAATAACCATTGTCAAATTAGCCGGGTGATCCCCGCTTATTATCTGACCTGGCCCGGCCGGGTTGCAATCTGTTATGAAATGAACGGAAACGAACTTTTATTGAAAGAAAATAAGGATCGGTTTGTCATCCTGCCGATCAATTATCCGCGGGTCTGGGAGATGTACAAAAAGCATGAAGCCAGCTTCTGGACGGCGGAGGAGATCGACCTTGGCGGCGACCTCCAGCATTGGAACAAGCTCAACGACGGTGAGCGGCATTTCATCAGTCACGTCCTTGCTTTTTTCGCCGCCAGCGACGGCATCGTCAACGAAAACCTGGCGGTCAACTTCATGAGTGAGGTGCAGCTGCCGGAGGCCCGGTGCTTCTACGGTTTCCAGATCATGATGGAGAATATCCATTCGGAGACCTATGCGCTGCTGATCGACACCTATATCAAGGACCCACAAGAGAAGCATCGGCTTTTCCATGCCATCGACACGGTGCCCGCCGTTCGCAAGAAGGCCGAGTGGGCCTTGAAGTGGATCAGCAACGGGAGTTTCGCGGAGCGGTTGGTAGCCTTTGCGGCAGTTGAAGGCATCTTCTTCAGTGGCAGCTTTTGCTCGATCTTCTGGCTGAAGAAGCGGGGGCTGATGCCGGGGCTGACCTTCAGCAATGAGCTGATCAGCCGGGATGAGGGGCTGCACTGCGAGTTTGCCTGCCTGTTGTATGGCATGCTGGAGAACAAGCTGCCGGCGGAGCAGGTGCAGCAGATCATTACGGATGCGGTAGCGATCGAGAAAGAGTTTATAACGGAGGCCCTCCCGGTTGATCTGATCGGGATGAATGCCCGGCTAATGCAGCAATATATCGAGTTCGTTGCGGATCGGTGGCTGAGCGAGCTGGGGTACCCGAAAGTATATAGTGTTTCTAATCCTTTCGACTTTATGGAAATGATCTCACTGCAAGGGAAGACGAATTTCTTTGAAAAGCGAGTGGGTGATTATCAGAAGTCCGGGGTGATGGGCGGTGCGGCGGCTCAAACATTCAGTCTGGAGGAAGATTTTTAGATCGTTAAACTCTTTAAATTCTACATATATGTTCGTTATAAAAAGGGACTCCAAGCGGGAGTCCGTCAAGTTCGACAAGATCACGGCCCGGATCGAAAAGTTGTGCTACGGACTGGACAGAAGATTCGTTAACTCCATCGATGTGGCGAAGAAGGTTATTGAAGGCTTGTATGATGGCGTTTCCACGACCGAGCTGGACAATCTCGCGGCCGAGACCGCGGCATCGCTGACGGTGAAGCATCCCGACTATGCGCTGCTGGCGAGCCGGATCGCTGTAAGCAATCTGCATAAGAACACCATCAAGAGCTTTTCGCGTACCATGCAGCTGCTGTATGACGCGCGGGATGGCAAGACGGGCAAAGCCGTTCCGATGCTGGCGGACGATATCTGGGCGATTATCCGGGATAACGCGGAGCTGCTGGATTCTACGATCATCTATGACCGGGATTACGGCTTTGATTACTTCGGCTTCAAGACACTCGAGAAATCCTATCTACTCAAGGTCGACGGCAAAGTCGTCGAGCGGCCCCAACATATGTATATGCGCGTGGCCGTGGGGATCCACCGGGACGATATCGAGAGCGCGATCCGGACCTATCACCTGATGAGCGAGCGCTGGTTCACGCATGCTACCCCCACCCTCTTCAATGCCGGAACGCCTAAACCGCAGATGAGCAGCTGTTTCCTGCTGACCATGAAGGATGACAGTATTGACGGCATTTACGATACGTTGAAGCAAACGGCGAAAATTTCCCAATCGGCCGGCGGGATAGGGTTATCGATCCACAATATCCGCGCAACGGGCACCTATATCGGCGGAACCAACGGCACAAGCAACGGCATCATCCCGATGCTGCGGGTCTTCAACGATACGGCACGTTATGTGGATCAGGGCGGCGGGAAGCGGAAAGGCGCCTTTGCCATTTATCTTGAACCCTGGCATGCCGACGTCTTTGAGTTTCTGGATTTGCGCAAGAACCATGGGAAAGATGAAATGCGCGCGCGCGACCTGTTTTATGCCTTGTGGATCCCCGACTTATTTATGCAGCGGGTCGAGGCGGGTGGAGATTGGTCGTTGTTCTGCCCACATGAGGCGCCGGGACTCCATGAGTGCTGGGGCGCTGAATTCGAAGCCTTATATACGCGATATGAAGCGCAGGGCCGGGCGCGGCGGGTGGTAAAGGCACAGGACCTGTGGTTTGCGATCCTCGATGCGCAGATCGAGACCGGGACGCCGTATCTGTTATATAAGGATGCCGCAAACCGTAAGAGTAACCAACAGAACCTGGGGACGATCAAGAGTTCCAATCTCTGTACGGAGATCATCGAGTATACGTCGACGGATGAAGTCGCGGTCTGTAACCTGGCGTCGCTGGCCTTGCCGAGGTTTGTCTATGGCGGGCAGTTCGACCACCAGAAATTGTATGAAGTGACCTATGAGGTGACAAAGAACCTGAACAAGATCATCGATAATAATTATTATCCGGTGGAAGAGGCGCGCAACTCCAACCTGCGGCACCGGCCCATTGGACTCGGTATCCAGGGGCTGGCGGACGCGCTTATCCTGCTGCGGCTGCCCTTCGAGAGTGAAGGGGCGCGTAAGCTGAATAAGGAAATTTTCGAGACGATTTATTTTGCGGCCATGACGGCATCCAAAGATTTGGCGAAGGCGGCTTCCACCGGCGGGGTCAAGTGGGACGGCGCGTATTCGAGTTTTGCGGGGTCGCCGGCGTCGAAGGGTCAATTCCAATTCGACCTCTGGGGCGTGGAGCCTACGCTGCGTTGGGACTGGTACCGCCTAAAAGATGAGGTCATCCGGCACGGGATCCGCAATTCACTGCTGGTGGCGCCGATGCCGACGGCGTCGACGTCGCAGATATTGGGGAACAATGAATGTTTTGAGCCCTATACATCCAACATTTATGTGCGGCGGGTCCTGAGCGGGGAGTTTGTGGTCGTCAACAAACATCTGTTGAAGGATCTGGTGGAATTGGGCCTGTGGAACGACGACATGAAGAACAAGATCATCTTTCATAACGGGTCGATCCAGGCCATCGACGAGATCCCACAAAACATTAAAGATATCTACAAAACGGTCTGGGAGATCAAGCAGCGGACGATCATCGATATGGCGGCGGATCGGGGGGCTTATATCTGTCAGTCGCAATCGTTGAACCTGTTTGTGGATACGCCTTCGGCGAACAAGCTGACGTCGATGCACTTCTATGGCTGGAAGAAGGGGTTAAAGACCGGGATGTATTATCTGCGGACGCAGGCAGCAACGCAGGCGGTGCAATTCACGGTGGAGAAGCAAGGCGGTCAGCTAATCGAGCCGATGGTCAATCCGGCGGCGATGCAGATCGTGGCGGCGAGTGAAGGGGATGAAAAGATTGGCCCGACGTGTACGATGCAGGATGGGTGTGTGACGTGCAGTGCGTAAAAGCGGACTGCCGATGTATCGAAAGCGAACAGACAACGTG
>DATMLR010000520.1:0-9063 GCA_035570015.1 Puia sp. | reverse complement strand
GGACGCCGCTTCATACGCTTCGGATGGATATCGACTACGCGAATGTCTATGCGCTGACGGTATATGGAAAGATCGGGATCAAGGTATGGATCTGTAAGGGTGAAGTGTTGACCAAGCGGGACCTCAATCCCAACTTCGTCGGCGGCAAGAGCGATGTCAGTGACAGAAGGGATCGGAGAGACGGGGATCATGGCCATCGTGATCACAGGGATCATCGCGACCATCGGGACGATCGTCGTGGCGGTGGTGGGGACCGAGGGGATCGTGGCCGGAGCGGCAGCGGCGGTGGGGATCGCAGGACCAGCGGCGGCGGTGCAGATCGCAGGCCGGGCGGTGGAGATCGGAGGCCCGGAGGGTCAGGTGCAGGTGGTGATCGCAGGCCCGGAGGCGCTGGGGGAGGCCGCAGATAAGGGCGACTCAAAGAATAAAAGTAAAGAGATAACCAGAAAATAATTATAAGATGTTACAACCCAAGAGAACCAAGCATAGGAAAGCACAGAAAGGCCGGATCCGTGAGGTGGCGAAGAGAGGAACTACTATTGCGTTCGGTTCGTATGCTTTGAAGACCCTGGAGGCGATCTGGCTTACCAATCGTCAGCTGGAAGCCGCCCGTCAGGCGTTGAGCCGGGGTATGAAGAGGGAGGGAATGGTATGGATCCGGGTTTTCCCTGACAAGCCGATCACGAAGAAGCCATTGGAAGTGCGTATGGGTAAAGGTAAGGGTAATCCGGAGTATTGGGCGGCGGTGATCGAGCCGGGTCGCATCCTGTTTGAGGCCGATGGCGTACCGCTGGCCGTAGCGAAGGAAGCGTTGGAGTTGGCGGCGCAGAAGTTACCTGTGAAGACGAAGTTTATTGTTAGAAGGGATGTTTCTCCGGAGGTGGCCGCGGTGAAAAAATAATCAGAACAGTAAAAAAGTTATACGATGTCAAAGAAAATCGATTTTGTCAACAGCATGAGGGACTTGAATGAGTCGGATCTGAAGGCCCGGATTCAGGAAGATGAGCTGAGGCTGAAGAAGCTCGAGTTCGCGCATGCGATATCGCCGCTGGAGAATCCGATGAGCATTCGTTCGCTGCGGAAGGATATCGCCAGGCTGAAGACGAAGCTGAACCAAGTTAATAATGCTAAAAGCTAATAAAATGGTTGAAAGAAATTTGCGCAAGACAAGGATCGGGGTGGTAAAGAGCAATAAGATGAGCAAGACCATCACCGTCGCTGTCGAACGGAAGGTGAAGCACCCGATCTACGGGAAGTTCGTGAAAAAGACGACCAGCTTCCATGCTCATGACGAGAAGAATGAATGTGGGGTTGGGGATGTGGTGAGGATCATGGAGAGCCGTCCGTTGAGCAAGTCCAAACGCTGGCGTTTGGTTGAGGTGGTCGAGAAGGCCAAGTAATTTATTGATGAACCGGCGGGCTGCGGGCTCGCGATAAAGTTAAATGAAATGATTCAGCAAGAAAGCAGGCTAAATGTAGCTGATAACAGCGGCGCCAAGGAAGTGTTGGTTATCCGCGTGTTGGGGAACAGCGGACAGGATTATGCGGGGATCGGGGACAAGATCGTCGTCACTGTAAAGGACGCGTTACCTTCCGGCGGGATCAAGAAAGGCACCGTTGCCAAGGCGGTGATCGTTCGGACCAAGAAAAAATTACGCCGGAAGGATGGCAGCTATATCAGATTTGACGATAATGCCGTGGTGTTGCTGAGTGCGTCTGATGAGCCGAGGGGCACGCGCATTTTCGGGCCGGTGGCCAGGGAACTGCGGGATAAAGGATACATGAAGATTATCTCATTGGCACCGGAAGTGCTATAAAAATAGAATACGATGAGCAACAGATTTAAACCCAAGTTCAATATCAAGAAAGGTGACAATGTGGTTGTGATCACCGGAGACGATAAGGACCCCAAAAAGGCCCGGAAGGTCCTGGAGGTATTTCCCGACGATGCGAAAGTGCTCGTTGAGGGAGTAAACATCGTGAGCCGGCACACCAAACCTTCCGCGCAGAACACCAAGGGGGGGATCGTGAAGAAGGAAGCTCCGATCCATATCTCCAATGTACTGTTGTGGGATGCCAAGAGCGGCGGCGCTTCGAAGGTATCGCGCTCACGGGAGGACGGAAAATTAGTTCGGATCGCTAAAAAATCAGGGGAGGTTATCAAATGAGCACTGTAAAATACACTCCGCGTCTGGCAGAAAAGTACAAAAAGGAAGTTGTACCTGCCCTCATGAAGAAGTTTGGCTACAGCACGGTGATGCAAGCGCCTAAATTGGAGAAGATCTGTATCAACCGCGGCGTCAATGGTGCGGTCACCGATAAAAAGCTCGTGGAGGTGGCGGTGGATGAGTTGGGCCAGATCACCGGTCAGAAGGCGGTGACAACGCAATCGAAGAAAGATATCTCCAACTTCAAGCTGCGGAAGAATATGCCGATCGGTGCGCGGGTGACCTTGCGCGGCGAGAAGATGTTCGAGTTCCTGGACCGGCTTGTAGCGACCGCGTTACCACGCGTACGGGATTTCAAGGGGATCAATGAAAAGTCCTTCGATGGCAGGGGTAACTATACCCTGGGTATTACGGAGCAGATCATTTTCCCGGAGATCGACATCGACAAGGTCAATAAGATCACGGGCATGGACATCACATTCGTGACGACCGCCGGAACCAACGAAGAGGCTTACGAGCTGCTGAAGGAGCTGGGAATGCCTTTCCGTGGTGCCAAAAAAGATTAAAACTTAAATTGAATAAAACATGGCTAAAGAGTCTGTAAAGGCGAGACAAAGGAAACGGGAAGCGTTATCGGCGAAGTATGCTGAGAAGCGCGCCGCTTTGAAAGCCGCCGGTGATTACAAGGCGCTGGACCTATTACCGAGAAATGCATCGCCGGTTCGGCTGCACAATCGTTGTCAGCTGACGGGCCGGCCCAGGGGGTATATCCGATATTTCGGCATCTCCAGGGTGATCTTCCGGGATATGGCGCTGCAAGGCAAGATCCCGGGTGTCCGGAAGGCGAGCTGGTAATATAAAATTGATAAAACGGCGGGAGTTACCCGCAAAAATTAGATAAACAATGGTTACTGATCCTATTGCAGATTTCCTGACGAGAATCCGTAATGCACAGATGGCAAATCATCGGATCGTAGAGATCCCTGCTTCCAATCTGAAGAAGCGGATGACGGAGATCCTGTACGACAAGGGGTATATCCTGAAGTACAAGTTCGAGGATGACAATAAGCAAGGCGTGATCAAGATCGCGCTGAAGTACGACCCGGCCACGAAAGAGCCCGCGATCAAGTCGCTCGAGCGGATCAGCCGTCCCGGCTTGCGTCAGTATTCCAGCCCTTCGGAGTTCCGCCGGGTGAAGAATGGTCTTGGAGTTGCGATCCTGTCTACGTCCAAGGGGGTGATGACCGACAAGGAGGCCAAAGTGCAGAATGTGGGCGGCGAAGTGTTGTGTTATGTGTATTAAATTTTTAAAAATTAGTGAATTATGTCTCGTATAGGTAAACAGCCGGTGACACTGCCCAAAGGGGTAACGGTAACGGTCGGACAACATAATCAATTGATCGTAAAGGGCCCAAAAGGGGAGCTAAAACAGGAGATCGACCGGGATATCACGGTTGAAGTAAAGGACGATCACGTGTATTTCTCCCGTCCTACCGATCAGATCCGTCATCGTGCGCTGCACGGGCTCTACCGGTCGCTGGTTTTCAACATGGTGAAAGGAGTGACGGAAGGGTATAAGAAGCAGCTGGAGCTGATTGGGGTGGGATTCAAGGCCTCTAACCAGGGGAATATCCTGGATCTGGCGCTGGGCTACTCGCACAACATCATTTTTGAAGTGCCCAAGGAGCTGAAGCTGGCTACTGCCCAGGAGAAAGGGGACAATCCGAAGATCACGCTGGAAGGTGTCGACAAGCAATTGATCGGCCAGGTAGCGGCCAAGATCCGGAGCCTGCGGAAGCCGGAGCCGTATAAGGGCAAGGGGGTTCGGTATGTAGGCGAGGTCGTGCGGAAGAAGGCTGGTAAGGCGGCTGGTAAATAATCTGAAAATAAAAATATTATGTTTACGAAAGCACTCAGAAGAGAGAAGATCAGGTTCAGGGTCCGCAGGAAGATCAGCGGAACCACTGCGCGGCCAAGGCTATCGGTATTCCGGAGCAACACCGATATCTATGTGCAGCTGATCGATGACACGACCGGCAAGACGTTGGCTTCGGCGTCTTCGCGCGATAAGGACATTGCGGCGCAGAAGGGAACGAAGGTGGAGAAAAGCAAGCTGGTGGGCGCAGCGCTTGCGCGGAAGGCCAGCGAGCTGGGACTGCTGGATGTTACGTTCGATCGCTCCGGTTATTTATATCACGGCCGCGTGAAGGCGGTGGCAGATGGCGCCCGGGAAGGCGGGCTGAAATTTTAAATAAAAAATTGAAATGGCACAAGTAATCTTAAACAGAGTTAAAGCCGGAGACCTGGAATTGAAGGAAAAAGTGGTTGCGATCAATCGCGTGGTCAAAACGACCAAGGGTGGCCGGGCATTCAGCTTCTCTGCCTTAGTGGTAGTCGGCAATGAAAATGGGGTGGTCGGCCATGGCCTTGGGAAGGCCAAGGAGGTTCAGGAAGCGATCACCAAGGGAATCGAGGACGCCAAGAAGAACCTGATCAAGGTTCCGGTCCATCATGGTACGATTCCCCACGACCAGCTGGCTAAGGAAGGCGCCGCCAAGGTCCTGATCAAACCGGCTGCTCATGGTACGGGTGTGATTGCCGGGGGTTCGATGCGTGCCGTACTGGAAAGTGCCGGCGTAACGGACGTGCTGGCAAAGTCTCTGGGATCCGCCAATCCGCACAATGTGGTGAAGGCCACCTTCAAGGCGCTGGCGATGCTGCGGGAGCCGATCGCTGTAGGCAGGACGCGTCATATTTCATTAAAGAAAGTTTTCAACGGATAATATCCGGATAATATTGACTATCATGGCAAAGATCAAGATCACGCAAATCCAGAGTGGCATCGACCGGTCGGAGCGTCAGAAGCAAACGTTAAAGGCGTTGGGTCTGAAAAAGCTGCACTATTCAAAAGAAGTGGAGGCTACTCCGCAGATCCTGGGTATGGTCCGGGCGGTGGAGCACCTGGTGAAAGTAGAAGAAGTAAAGTAAAAATCAAACAGAATGCAACTACATACGATCCGGCCTGCAAAAGGCGCAACGCATAAAGAAAAACGACTTGGCCGCGGCGAAGCATCCGGTAAGGGCGGTACTTCCACTAAGGGTAATAAAGGCGGTCAAAGCCGGGCCGGTTATCAACGCAAGATGGCGCATGAGGGCGGTCAGATGCCGATCCAGCGTCGTCTTCCCAAGCGCGGGTTCAACAATATCCACCGTGTCGAGTACAAGGTGTTCAATCTGGGCCAGATCGACCAGCTGGTAGAAAAATACAGTTTGACAGAGTTTACTCCGGAAAATCTGTATATCAACGGATTAATTGGTCAGACCGATCTCGTAAAGGTGCTGGGCACTGGGGAGCTGAAGTCTAAGATCCCCTTCAAGGTCAATGCGGTGAGCGGGAAGGCGAAAAGCGCCATTGAAGGACTCGGCGGAACGATAGAGATTCTGAAGTAATTTTTACGTAAATTGCGGGAATGAAAAAATTCTTTCAAACGCTTAGAAATATATGGAGCATCGATGATTTGAGAAGCAAGATCATCGTTACGCTTTCGCTGATATTTGTGTACCGGCTGGGTACTTTCGTTGTGCTGCCGGGGATCGACCCGAACAAACTGTCGGCACTCAGTGGCAACGCCAAGAGCGGCGCGCTGGGTTTGATCGATGCCTTCTCGGGGGGCGCATTCTCCCAGGCTTCCATTCTGGCTCTGGGTATTATGCCATATATCTCGGCTTCGATTTTCATGCAGTTGATGACGATCCTGATCCCGCAGATGCAGAAGGTACAGAAAGAAGGCGCAAGCGGTCAAAAGAAGATCAATCAATGGACGCGTTACCTGACGGTCATCGTCACGTTCGTGCAGGCATATGCTTATGTCACTTATCTGAAAAACCTGGGGCAGGGTGCGATCCTCGCATCGTTCAGCGCGTATTTCTGGTTGACGACGCCGATCGTACTGACGGCGGGAACCTTGTTCGTTATGTGGCTGGGTGAGAAGATCACGGATAAGGGTCTGGGTAACGGAACCTCTCTTATTATCATGATTGGTATCCTGGCCCGGTTGCCGCGGTCCTGGTGGCAGGAGTGGAATTCGAAGCTGACGATTGGCAGCGGCGGCATCTTGATTTTCGTGCTGGAGAACGCGGTCATGGTGGCTGTGATCATGGGGCTTATTATCCTGACTGTCGGGGTTCGGAAAGTGCCGGTGAATTATGCGAAACAGATCGTCGGCAACCGGCAGTTCGGCGGTGCGCGTCAGTTCCTGCCATTAAAGGTGAACAGCGCGGGTGTGATGCCGATCATCTTCGCACAGGCGATCATGTTCCTTCCGACAATTTTTGCCAGCTTTGATTCGACGAAGGGTATTGCCCGGCTGTTCTCCGATCCGAGGGACTGGGTTCACATGCTTATTTATGGTACGATCGTTATAG
Source organism: Puia sp. (assembly GCA_035570015.1). Taxonomy (GTDB): domain Bacteria; phylum Bacteroidota; class Bacteroidia; order Chitinophagales; family Chitinophagaceae; genus Puia. The sequence continues at coordinate 2,470 of DATMLR010000520.1, read as the reverse complement.
GGTTCACCTTCCTTTATACGGCGCTTATCTTTAATCCCAAGCAGATCGCTGAAGATCTGAAGCGGAATAATGGCTTTATCCCGGGGGTAAAGCCGGGTCAGCCAACGGCAGATTATATTGGTTCGGTGATGGATAAGATTACCTTGCCGGGGGCGTTTCTGCTGGCGATCGTTGGTATCCTGCCGGGATTCGCGCAACGCCTGGGTGTCACGCAGGGTTTTGCCTCTTTCTTCGGCGGCACTTCGCTGTTGATCATGGTAGGGGTTATCCTGGATACGCTGCAACAGATCGAAACCCAACTGCTCATGCGGCAGTATGACGGTTTGATGAAGAGCGGCCGGATCCAGGGGCGTCAGTCTTCTGTATCAAGTGCCGTGATATAAGGGAGGGGGCCACATTCGTATGATCCATTATAAGACACCGGCGGAAATCGAGTTGATGCGAGAAAGTGCCCGGCTGGTTAGCAAAACGCTGGCGGAGGCGGCCAAGCTGTTGAAGCCGGGTGTGACGACGCTGGAGCTGGACAAGTTGATCTCCGAGTATATCCGGGACAACGGAGCTGTCCCATCTTTTCTCAATTATCGCGGCTATCCATTTGCTTCCTGCATCTCTGTTAACGACGTGGTGGTGCATGGCTTTCCTAATGACAAGCCATTACAGGCAGGAGATATCATTTCCATCGACATCGGGGTGATCAGAAAAGGCTATCATGGCGATCATGCCTATACGTTTGCGATCGGGGATCCCGGTCCGGAGGTGATGCAACTTATCCGCGTCACGAAGGAGTCGCTCTATAAGGGGATCGAGAAGGCGGTGGCCGGTGGCCGTGTCGGGGATATTTCCTATGCAATCCAGGAGCATACCGAGAAAAAATATGGGTATGGGGTGGTGCGGGAACTGGTAGGGCATGGCCTGGGCCGGCATCTGCATGAAGATCCACAGATCCCCAACTACGGGCGGCGCGGATCGGGTGCGAAGTTGAAGGAAGGTCTCGTGCTGGCGATAGAACCGATGATCAACCTTGGGAAAAAAGAGGTCTATACGGAGAAGGATGGCTGGACGGTCCGGACGGCCGATCACCAGCCGTCGGTGCATTTCGAGCATGATGTCGCGGTACGGAAGAATAGGGCTGAGATCCTCTCGGACTACAGCATTATCGAGGCGGTGGAGAGGGCCAACCCACACCTGGTGACGGTGGAACCCGTCGAGATTTCATGATTTCGTCATCCAAACATCTTATTGTTATTGGCGGTGGGGCCGCGGGGATATACTGCGCGGTCAATGCAGCGCGGTTGTGTCCGGATTTGCGGGTGACGGTCCTGGAGAAGACCGGCAAGCTATTGAGCAAAGTCAAGGTCAGCGGCGGTGGGCGCTGTAATGTGACCCACGCCTGCTATGATATCACGGAAATGGCTAGCCGGTATCCACGTGGCGGACGATTCGTGCGCAGAAGTTTCTACCGGTGGTTTACGACCGATACGATCGAGTGGTTCCGGCAACGCGGGGTGGAATTGAAGGCGGAAGAGGATGGACGGATGTTCCCGGTGACTGATTCATCGCAGACTATTATCGATTGCCTGATGCGGGAAGTGAACGAATATGGAGTGGAGGTATGGATGCATGCCGAAGTGAAGGGTATCGGGGTTGCGGGCCAGGGGGGAGGCTTAGCGGAAGGCGGCTGTTTTCAGGTCGCGCTGGCGGATGGGCGGGAACTGGCGGCTGATTTTGTATGTATCGCGTGTGGGGGGTATCCCAAGTCGGGCATGTTCGACTGGCTCCGGCGATTGGGGCATGCGATTGAAGAGCCGGTCCCTTCCTTATTCACGTTCAATATGTCGGGTGACCCGATCACAGGATTGATGGGGGTTTCGGTCCCGGATGCGCAGGTGAAGATTGCGGGCAGCGGGCTGGCTGAGCGGGGGCCGTTGCTGGTCACGCATTGGGGCTTAAGCGGGCCGGTGGTGCTGCGGTTGTCAGCATGGGGCGCGCGGGAACTGGCGGGAAGAGCGTATCGATTCGAGATCCGGGTCAATTGGATGGGGGATCGGAATGAGCAGCAGGTACGGGAGTGGTTCCAACAGATAAGGTTTGATTGGGCAGCCCGGCAAGTGGGGAGCGGGAACCCTTTTGGATTTCCGCAGCGGTTATGGGAATACTGGTTGTCAGCGGCCGGGATTGCGGCGGGGGTTCGGTGGGCCGATCTGGCCGCGAGGGACCAGAACAAGCTGGTGAGCTTGCTGAGTGCGGGCGAATTTAGTGTTAGCGGAAAGACTACCTTTAAGGAGGAGTTTGTGACGGCCGGAGGGGTTCGGCTGGCGGAGGTAGACCCGGTAACATGCCAGAGCCGGAAGGTTCCCGGTATTTACTTCGCTGGGGAGATCCTGGATGTCGACGGGATCACAGGAGGCTATAATTTCCAACATGCCTGGACGAGCGGGTGGATTGTGGCAGACAGCGTGGTGATGGCGGT
>DATMLR010000519.1:0-17982 GCA_035570015.1 Puia sp. | reverse complement strand
CGAGGCCTGGCGGGTTATGATAAGTATCGGGTCATGGGTCCGCCAGTGTTGAAGGGGATCGGGGCGGGCTTTTAAATGGTCGGGGGGTCGGAGGTCGGGGTGGGGGCGGCGATTGCGAGGCGTTTGAATTGTCGCGGGGTCGGAGGTGTGTGTCCGGGAGGGAATTGAATTTGTCTATGCAAATTAAGATAGGAGTTATCCACATCGTAACGGCGGCGGGATTGCTGGTGTTAAGCCGGGGGGCAGGAGCGCAGCAGGGGGTCATTCCGGCGCGCGTATCCTCCCGGCCTGCGTTGGATACTTTGCAGTATGGGCCGGGAGGGGGCGAATGGCTGGATACGGATGGTCACTTTATCAATGCACACGGGGCGGGGGTATTGTATCGTAACGGGGTGTATTATCTATATGGCGAGATCAAGAAGGGCAAGACGAAGTTGGTGCCGGGGCAGGATTGGGAGGATTATCGGGTGGATGCGGGGGGAGTGTCGTGTTATTCGTCGCGGGACCTGGTACATTGGAAGAATGAAGGGGTAGCACTGGCGACGAATCATGCGGATACGGCGAATGATTTGTATATCGGGCGGGTGGTCGAGCGGCCGAAAGTGATTTATAATACGGTGACGCGGCAATATGTCATGTGGATGCATATCGACCGGGATGATTACGGGTATGCGCGGGCGGGAGTAGCGGTGAGCGAGAATCCGTTGGGGCCATTCAGGTATTTGGGGAGTATGAGGCCGAACGGGCAACAGACGCGGGACATGACGGTATTCCAGGATGGTGACGGCAGGGCTTACCTCCTTTATGCGTCGGAAAACAACAATACGATGCAGGTTTGTTTGTTGGCGCCGGATTATCTATCGCCGACGACGATATACAAGCGGATACTGATCGATCAACGGCGGGAGGCGCCGGCGGTCTTCAGGGCAGGCGGGAAATATTACTTAATTACTTCTTTATGTAGTGGCTGGGATCCGAATGCGGCAAGAGTCGCGGTGGCGGATAGTATGCTTGGGGATTGGGTGCAAGGTGGAAATCCGTGTGTGGGTCCGGATTCGGCGACGACTTTTCATTCCCAAAGCGCTTTTGTGTTACCGCTTGGCGGGGAACGGTTCCTGTTCATGGCGGATCGGTGGAATAAGACGGACCTGGAGCGGTCGGGGTATGTTTGGTTGCCGTTTTCGATGCGGGATATTCGGGTTAGGATCGGTGAAGCCGACACGCGGCGGGTGATGGTTGGGCAGCTGGCGCTGGTCAACTATAGTATAAACGTTTGGGCGGAAGGGATGGGCCGCTCTTACATTCGCTGTTATGATTCGGCGGATCGGTTCCTTTTGGAATATACGACGCCCGTGACGGATACGGGTAAATGGGTGGAGACGGGTAATTATATTGAGACGCCGGTGGGGACGAGTTATGTGGGTATTGGGGTAGAGAGGGTACTAAAGACAAAGGATTGGAAGATTGAACCGAATATTGGGGAGACTTCCCCGCCGCATACGACGGAGTGTGATTTGAAAAGATATCTAGTACCATTTTGGAGAAGCGATACGATTTTTAATGAGACGGTGCTGATGTATTCGAAGGAGGAGGGTCCGGCTGAAGGGCGGTTGCTTTTTCAGCCGGATCGGGTGTTGTCGGTGCGGAATTTCGCGTTGGATTCGGTGTATAACCGGGGTGTGGATTATTCTGTCGAAGGGCGACGGCTGGTACGGTTGGCGGGCTCGCGGATGCCGTTCCGGGCGGATACGTCGTTTGACCGCGCGAAAGACCTCGCCTGGTACAACTTACAATCGGAGTGGGTGGTAGTGACGTATGAGCATCACGATGTATGGGCGGGGCCCGTTCCGGCATATAAAGGGGACCGGCTGCCACGGGTGTTGGGAAGGTTGCGGGTGGGCAAGCCGGTGACGATCGTGGCGTATGGGATGAGTATTACGCGGGGTATGGACGTAAGCGGATATGACGGCGTGAAGCCGTATATGCCTACATATGTCGATCTGTTTGCCGAAGGATTGCGGTGGCGGTTTCCGCGGGAGTCGGTGCGGTTGTACAATGCTGGGCTACCAGGTTCGACGGTGAGCTGGGGCGCGCAGCATGTTTCTTCTTACGTCAGTCCGCTCAAGCCGGACCTGGTGGTCATTGACTTCGGGATGAATGATTTCTGGCGGATGAAACCTGATGAGTTTGGGGATTCGGTCCGGAGCATCATCCGCCAGGTGAGGGCGGTTCGGCCTGATGCGGAGTTCCTGCTGCTGGCGAATATGAAGTTCGATCCGGATTATGTATTGGAATCCGATAAAAATAAATTATTTTATACCCGGAATATGTCGGGGTATCGGGATGTGCTGGTGGGTATAGAGGGGCTGGGGGTTGTGGTGACGGACATGACGACACTGAGCGATGCGGTCTACAAACGGAAGAAGGCCAGGGATTGTATCGTGAATCCGCTTCATCCGAATGATTATCTGGCGCGATGGTTTGCTCAGGCGATGCTGGCGACGTTGGGTTTATAGGGCTTCGATCGATAGCCGGGTTGTTTTTTCTTTTCTATTGTATTCATAAACCATCACCGAGCCTTCCTTGGCGGGGAGGACAGAGATCGACCCTGATTGATCCTGGTGGGGGATGGTACGTGCTAACTTATTCTGATTTACATTGTAGATAAAGATATTCCTGGTGTCGTCGATCACGATATAGTCGGTCTTCGTATCGGAATTGGTAACCGGGTAAAACGAGGCGTGGTCGGGGTATTCCGAGAAGGGGATCTTGCCCTGGACAGAATGGTATTTGCTGGTGGGGATCGTTTTTTCCAGGGATAAGTTGCCTTTACTATCCAGTTTTATCAGCAGGGCGTCCTTCAAGGTGCATTTCTGGGTGCCCCAGATCATGAGATAGGCGGGGATGAGGACCGTTGGGGCTGTGACGATGGAAGCCGCGACGATACCCCAACGGGTTTGGCGAGTTACGCCGGAGCCGGTGAACCAGGTATTGCCTTGGTAATCTTTGAAAGCGCTTTGCAACCGGGCGTAGGACTGGGGGGCGGCAAAAAGGCCATTTTTGTCAACAAATTGTTTAGAGCCGTCGGACCAGTAGGAGAAATTAGTCTGGATATCGGCCCTTTTGTGGCCGTTCAAATTGAGCGTAAATACGCCGACGTAGGGGCCGCGTGAAAGTTGTTTACCGTTCAGGATATCATTGCCTTTATGCGGGTCGATGATCATCCCGGAAAGATAGGGCTTGCCGGAAACAGGGTCGTTATCGAACGCCATTACTTTGAGGGAATTCCCTTTTTTGTCCTTCAGGATCAGTTTGGGATAGACGGATGAGTCGGCCGAGTTGTAGCTAAGCAGCTCAAATCCACCTTCGAGCATTTCCTCTTTCTTCTTCAGCAGGAGTGAAATTTCAGGGCCGGATGTCAGCAATGTGAAGGCTTCGGCGTCATCATGAACGGTTTTTTGCCAGGCAATCGTACCATTGGTATTAAGGATCAGCAGGTTGTTCTTATTGTCGTCCCCATAGAAACAGGCGAAGCCTTTGCCCGGGATGTTCCTTAACTGGATTGGTTGTTTTAGCCGGCCGTTACCCATCATCTTGTGTGACCAACCGCCTTCCCACTCCGCGTCAGGCTTCACTTCCATTCGAATATTGCGACCGCCAATAATCTTGCCGTTGAGGCTAACGAACTGGGTGAAAAGATCGGTGCGCGCTTCTTCTGTGGCATGTCGCACTTGTTTCGCGGTTCGAAATTCCTGACCTGCGAAATTGCTCTTAATATAGGCGAGGCACAGGACGTCCCCTTCAAAAGCTACGGCTTTCAGAAAGAGTTTTTCTTCCTTGAAATTGACTGAGCCGATGTCGTTGAGATTCTCGTCCATGATATCGATCCGGTAATGCAAAGAGTCGTCACTGGATTTTTCCAATTGGTTGAAGGCCAGGTAGCCGACGAGGTTGCCGTCCTGGCGGATCGTCTCCAATTGGGTGGACATGTCTTCGGCCAGCTGACGAAAGACTTTGGTTTGGGCGTGGGTGTTTGTGGTGATGAGTAGAAGGAGGACCGCGTAAAAAGTGTTTTTCATGTAGGGATTATTTTTTTTCAAAGTTTTCAGCGAATTCACAGTACATGCTGCCGGCGTTGTTGGTGGCGAAGGCGTGGGCGGCTTTTGACCGGTTACGATCGGAACCGTCGGGGTCGAGAGCCAGGGTATAGAGGAAACTTTTCAGACCGCGCTCCGGGCTGGCGAGATTATTCCAGAATGTTCCATTCCCGAAGGTCTCGCAGTATTGCCGGAGGTTATCGCGGGGCATCTGCTCGAAGAGGGTCTGGAGCGAATAGTAATCGCGGGAGATGTATTCCTTTTGAACGATGCCGATGGCGTTGAAGCGGTCGAGGTTCCGGTCGGCAAAAAACAAACCATAAAAAATATTGCTGACCATGAAATCATACCAGGGGTCCTTATTGCCCATGTCTTTTGCAAGGAAGATGCGATAGAGGCAGGGTGTTAGAGTGCCTGAGGTATAGAGGTTCCAGATGAGCATTTTGTTCGCGTGTTCGCGGAGGGATGTCGGGATCGGCGTCAACTGGGGATGAGCGGATGACCGGTTCCTGGTGCTGGCGAAACGTTCAGGGCAGTCCGGATGGGTCTTTAGCGAGTCTTCCAGCTTTGTGGTGTCCGAAAAATTGTAATTGCGGGTGGACAGGCCATGGGAGTGACGGATGGCCCAGCTGTCATCGAAGGGAAGCTGGTAAGCCGTAAAATAGTCGCGCAGCGGCTGATGAAGGTGCTGGTGATATTCGTCATCGGAGCTGTCGAGGTGAAGGAAATATCGGGCGTCGAAGGTGATATTACATTTTCGGAGCAAGATGATGGCCAGGGAGTCGGCTTCGGATTCGTGGAAGCGTTGGTGGCGGCTGCGACTGAAGGAGAAGTTTTCGAGGACCTTTTGGAGCCGGGTGAGGCGGTCGTAGCGGGAGCTAAGGACGGCGTTGAGAGATTTCTTGTATTCGTCGGAGCTTTGCCAGGCCGCGCGTTCGCGCATTGCGTTTTCCGGGTGACGGAGAATGTTGTGGGACATCTCGTGGGCGATGGCGAGGGCCAGCTCTTCGCGGCTTTCTGAGAACGTGACCAGGCCTAGATTGACGGCGAGGACGTTGTCGCCGAGCGCGTAGGCGTTGACGGAAGGGTTCCTGTCGAGTAGCAGCAAGGGGGCGACAGGGATCAGGTCGCGGTTGGCATCTGCGATCTGGCTGACGATGGCGGCGATATACGGATATACTTCGTGATCGTGGACGTAATCGTCGTTGGTGATGGCGGCGAGCAGGAAATTGGTTCGGCTGTCGTATATCTCTTTATATTGGCGCTGGCCGTCCTTATCCTTGAAGAGAGTGGGGCAGACCCAGGCTTTCTTGAGAGAATCCTTTTGCTTTTGATAGCAAAGATGAGACAAGTCCTGGTAGTTGTACAGGGATTGATCCTGTGAAAATGCCTTTTGGAGCGGGCTTAGCAGGATACAGAACAACAGGATATTAGCGCGGGACATTGGCGGGTTAACCTTTTGAGACAAATTAACGATAAAATCGGTAAAATATTGAGTGGAGAGAGGTGTGGATTGCGGAGGTGCGGGCCGGGCTATCTGGTGAGGTCTTGAAGGCCTATGGCGGCGGAGAGACCGGTCATGCCGCTGGCTTCCAGGAGCTTCAGGATCTGCCGGAAGGGGGTGTGGTTTTCTGCGAGGTTGGAGAAGAAGGTGATGCTCCAGTCGTCGGCGGGAATCTGGATAATGTAGGTGGCGAAGCCGCAGGTGCTGCCGGAGTGGAAGAGGATAGTTGGGGACTGGCTGTTAATGAACCAACCAGCTGCATAGAACGTGGCGGGTCTGTTATCTATTGGGAATTGGAGACGGTGCAGGGTGGCGGGGAGGTTGATGAGGCGATTTTGTTGGAGGGCGATGATCCATTTGCGGAAATCGGCAAGGGAGGTATAGACGCCGCCGTCGCCTTTGGTTGCGCTTGTGACACTCTGATCTGAGGGGATGGTTGTTCCGGTACTGTCTTTGGCGTAACCCATTGCGCGATGAAAGATGGGCTGGCCTTTCTGGTAGATGGTGGAGTGGGCCATGTGGAGGGGGAGGAAGATGTGTTCTTTTATAAAGGCGGCGTAGGTCTCGTGAGAAGCGCGTTCGATGATAAGCGCCAGCAGGCAGAAGCCGGAGTTGCTGTAACGGAAGCGGGTACCGGGCGGAAAATAAGTTGAGTCATGGCGGCTCAGGAGTTCGAGAACGTCCGCATCGAGGACCTGGGTTGTCTGGGTGTCGGGGATGAGGGATTCGTAATCTTCCAGACCCGAGCTGTGGGTGAGCAGGTGGCGGATAAGAACGCGACGGCCGATGTTGGCGGGCAGTTCGGGGAGCCAGCGGCCGATGGGGTCGTCGAGGGTGAGACTCTTATTCTTTTCCAGGAGAAGGATGGCCATGGCGGTGAATTGTTTTGTGAGGGAGGCCATGCGGAAGTTGGTAGTAGAATCGATAGGGGTGTTGGTGGTCAGGTCGGCGAGGCCGGCGGTGTTTTGGTAGAGGATGTCGCCGTGTTTTTCGATGGAGATGGCGATGCCGGGTTGGTTGTTGGGGAGGGTATGAAAGAAGGAGTCGAGGCGGGTGGATAGGGGGGGTTGGGCGAGGGCGGGTATCCGGATTAGGATAACGAGGCTTAGAACGAGGGATTTGGCGGCGAGGGGGTGATGGAACATTGACGACGATGATTTTATTTTTTTGAGAAGATAAGTTAGATTTGAGAATAAATAAGCCTTATCGAGATTTTTTGGATTTGCCAATGTCGCGCTTCTATTTTCTGGCGTCTTCTGTGGGGTCTTGGGGGGGAATGAGTTCCTTTTAATTACTTAGAATTTTTAAGGATGGAAACGCCAAAGAAGGGCGGCATGAGTGAGCTTGTGCTCGCTATTGGGAAAGCCAATCAATATTTCAGGGATCAGGCTCAGCGACAGGTAAATACTTCGCTGACGTTGAGAAATTGGATTATCGGGTTTTATATTATTGAGTATGAGCAAAATGGGAAGGATCGGGCGGAGTATGGGGATAGGCTTGTCCGAAGTATCAGCGAACGCCTAAAGGATAGCGGTATTAAAGGATTGTCGCACAGTAATCTTCAATTGTATAAGCAATTTTATTCTGCTTACCCTCAATTGGATGAGGAAGTAAAAAATCACTATCAATCTGTTGATTATCATGTAACTGGAATTGTCCAGACAGTGTCTGGAGAATTTGGGGCTGGTCATGTCAGCAAACTTTTGAGGAAACTTTCATTTTCGCATTTCATTGAATTGATGAAGGCTGATACGGCATTGAAGCGGGCGTTTTATGAAACGCAGGCGATGGTGAATAATTGGTCAGTTCGGGAACTGCAAAGGGCGATGGATAGTATGTTGTTTGAGAGGACGGGGTTGAGTAAGGATAAGGAGGCGGTGTTGGAGAAGCATCGGAAGGGAGTTGGGCTGACGGCGGAGGATATTTTCCGAAGTCCGTATATGTTGGACTTTTTGGGGTTGGAGGAGAAGCCCGAATATGTTGAGACGGATCTGGAGGGGGCGATCAGGGAATCATTGAAGAGGAAAAGCAGAAAAATTTAGGGATGGGTGCGAAGAAAGTGAAGGCATGAGAGAGTATGAGCGCGGAATTTGGGTGTCATTCAAGAGAATTTTATCAAATGTCTTAATTGAATCTTATCACTTAAATGTTTGCCTTTATGAACAGAAACCTTACCCGGCCTGGGGCTGCGCATGTCGTTGCTGGCGCCGGATTGATCTTCATGCTGATTTTTGCTTCCACTTCATGTAAAAAGAATCTTAAAGCTGATGGCGGTCCGGGGCAGTCGACGGTTCCGCGGGCGATTGCGTATCAGTTGGTGTGGGCTGACGAATTCAACGGGTCGAGTGTCAATACGGGTAACTGGAATATTGACGTTGGAAACCCGGGTGTCAATAGCGAGCAGGAATATTATCAGGCGTCGAATGTTACCGAAAGTGGGGGGAATCTGGTGATCACGGCTCAGAATCAAACAGTTCAGGGGCAACCATTCACGTCGGGGAAAATCGAGACCTCCGGGAAGTTCTCGACGACCTATGGGCGGATCGAGGCGCGGATGGCGTTGCCGATGTTTCAGGGGTCCTGGCCTGCGTTCTGGATGCTGGGAACGGATATTAACACGGTCGGATGGCCGGAGTGCGGGGAGATCGACATTATGGAGCAGGTCAACACGAACAATACCATCCTGGGGACGATGCATTGGTATGACGGCGGGAACACGCAATATGGCGGCAGTACGTCTACTTCGAATACACCGGCGGATTTTCATATTTACGCGGTCGAGTGGACGCCGCAGGGTATCACGTGGTATGTGGACAACAGCTCGTATGTGACCGGGAATATCAGCAATGATATCAACAACACCGGCGCTTTTCAAAATCCCTTCTACATCATCCTGAACCTGGCGATCGGGGGTACACTTTCGGGACCGACGGTCAATACGGGCGCTTTGCCTTCGAGCATGCTGGTGGATTATGTCCATGTATACAATATCACCAGCGCCGGCCCGCCTGTTGGGTCGAAGATCACCTTGTTGGCGAATAACGGGCTGTATGTGACCAGCAACAATGCGGAGCCGGATTCGGCCATGATGGCGGACCGGCCTCAGGCACAAGGCTGGGAGCAGTTCACGGTCGGGGATGCAGGGAACGGGCTGATCACGCTGCAGGGAAGCAACGGGCTGTATGTGACGAGCAATAACGGTGACTCGGCGATGCAGTGTAACCGGACGACGGCGCAGGCCTGGGAACAATTCCGGTGGATTGTCAATCCCAATGGGACGATCTCGCTTCAGGGGACGAATGGGGATTACGTGACAAGCGACAACGGGACTTCGCCGTTATATTGTAACCGGCCGCAGGCGCAGGGGTGGGAGGACTTCACGTATTCGATCGTCAATTGATGGGTAGGTTATTGATGATATTTTTATTGGCCGGGTTGAATGTCCGGGCGCAGCGGTTATGGGTTGGCGTTTCTACGGGCGTCGAGCGCCAGGATTTTCATTGGTCGATTGCGGGCAACAGCGCTGGTCAGGACCCCAATGTCTATTCCGAGCTGAAGTGGCGGGGAGTTAGCGGGCCTGCGGGCCAGATCGCGATGGAGTGGAGGCCGGCCGGGCGATGGCGGGTGCTGGCTGCGGCAACGCGGGTGTTCACGGAGGCGGGGACAATGACGGATACGGACTATGGTTTGGACAACCGGCATGATCCAATCTACTCTCAGCAACTTGCGGCCCACGCGGGGCATAGCAGCTCAGCGGAGGTAGCGGTAGGGTATGTGCTACGAAGCGGCCGATGGGAAATCACGCCGTATGCCGGCTATGGTATCCATGAGCAATATTTCCCTGTGACAGACCCCGCTGAAGATTTAAACAGTTCGTACGCTGCCAAATGGTTAGGGCCTCTGGTTAAAGCGGATGGCGCATGGCAATTGTCCGATCGATGGCGGGTTGTGGCGGATGTATCCTATCATCAGGATCGCTACCATGCCACGGCGAATTGGAACCTGATCCCGGAGTTTGCGCATCCGGTGAGCTTTCGGCATACGGCCGATGGATATGGGATTGAGGAAGACGCGGGGCTGCGGTATCGGATCAGTAAACGGGTCGGGGTGAGTGTACGCGGGGGGTACTTTAATTGGGAGACCGGGACGGGGATTGATCAGTTGTATTTAAGCGCTGGCGGGTCCGATCAGACGCAATTAAACGGGGTTGTCCGGCACGGATGGCGGGCGGGTTTGGGGGTGGAGGTGGGGATGTTTTAGTTGTGCTGGGTGGTAGAGTCCGTCGCTGGAGCTTTGTTGGCTGCGCGGTTCATTTGTCTTTTGAGCTGTTGTTCCTGTTTCCACTGGGCGTAAGCTACCTGTTGGTCGGTGGTCAACAGGGCATAGATCTTGCCGTCGGTATCCTGGGTGATAGCGCGTCGGGTCTGGTTATTGGCTTTTTTGTCGGAGGAGGGATTGGTGCGGAGGCTGTCCAGGGCTACGTTGAGGTTTAGCAGGATCATGCGGAGTTTGATGACCTGGTCCTGATTGAGGTTGAGCTTTTTCTGAAAAACAGTGAGCTGGCGGGCGGCCCTTACGGTCGGGGAAGCGGCTTGCTTTGCAGGGGCGACCATATAGCCCGGATCGGTGGTGGAATCGGCAGTTTGAGCATGGCCGGAACAGGCGATCCCGATCAGGAGGGATACCAGAGGGAGGGTTTTTTTCATTGCAGACAAATATACGTTAATCCCTGAGACTGAATCGCCGGCGAAAGGTTTAATGGCCAGTTAAAAGGGTTTTTGGATTAAACTTTTGAGGCCGGGGCAAATCAAAAGCCGGGGTATATCAGCGCCCGCCATGCGTATGAAAACAGTCTTCAAATTACTTGGTATTATTATAGTGCTTCTGGGCGGGCATTTCCTTCTTTCTTCTTTTATTTCCAGTGCTCCTTTGGTTCCGGTCCCTTTTAGATTTCCCTGGCGGCAGGCGGGTTTGACAGAGCGGCAGGCGGCGACGCATCTACTGAGCCGGTTTACGTATGGGGCTATGCCGGGTCAGGTCGACATGGTCTTACAGCAGGGGTTGGAGAACTGGTGGGCGCAGCAATTGGCGGCCGACCTGCCGGATGATTCGCTGGAAATGTTGCTTCGGCCCTACGATGCTTTGCAACTGTCCAATGAGCAGGTGGTCAACCTATACCCAAGGGTTGGTCAGGTAGCGAAGATGGCGATACGGGACGGAGTGGTGGATAAAGACTCGATTAAAACGGATCGAAAGGAATACCGACAGATGATCCGCGCATATATGGACGAAAAGGGGTACAAGCCGGAACAGGATCTGTTCCGGCAATTTATTTGTCAGAAGATCCTGCGGGCCGCTTGCTCGAAAAATCAGCTGCAGGAGGTCATGACGGATTTCTGGTTCAATCACTTTAATGTGTCGATCACCAAGAACGATTGTGCGGAGTTTATTCCGGCCTATGAGCGGGATGTGATCCGCCCGAATGCGTTGGGGAAGTTCGGGGATCTTTTGGAAAAGACGGCGAAGTCGCCGGCGATGCTTTATTACCTGGATAATTTTAGTAGTTCGGCGGCTTTACCGGTGGGGGTGCAGGATAGTGGGAAAAAAGGTAGAGGGTTAAATGAGAATTATGCGCGGGAGGTGATGGAACTGCATACGCTGGGTGTAGATGGCGGGTATACGCAAGCCGATGTGACGGAGGCGGCGCGGGTGTTGACGGGCTGGACGGTATACCCGATGAATGACAATGTGCAACGATTGATCACCCGGTTCAGTCCGGATCAATTGGCCCGCCGGGGGTTTGTGCATGACGGGGATTTCCTGTTCAATGCGAACCGGCATGATAAAGGAGAAAAAATTTTTTTGGGCCATGTTTTTCCGGCGGGTGGCGGTTATGACGAAGGGGTGGAATTGCTGGACATGCTGGCGCATCATCCTTCAACAGCGAAGTTCATTTGCAGGAAGATCGCGATTCGTTTCGTGAGTGATGAACCGCCGCAGAGTCTCGTCGATAAGATGGCGAAAACTTTCCTTGCTAAAAGCGGGGATATCCGCCAGGTGCTGATCACGATGGTGACGGCACCGGAGTTCTGGAGCCCGGCAGCGGTCCGGGAGAAGACAAAGTCCCCATTTGAGTTGGCGATCGGAGCGGTGCGGAGCCTGCGCGCAGAGGTCGATCGACCGTACCCGTTATATACCTGGATAACGCGGATGGGGGAGAAAAAATATTATTATCAGGCGCCAACGGGTTTTCCGGATAAGGGCGCTTATTGGGTCAATACGGGCAGTCTGCTGAATAGGATGAATTTCGGCCTCGCGCTGGCGGAGGGGCAGATCGAGGGGGTGAAGGTGGAGACGGTAAATCCCCAAGCAGCGGGCCTTGCGATAGGTTCGCCAGAGAATCAATTACGCTAACAAACCAATTTTTATGGTCATATCGCGAAGAGGTTTTTTAAAGAGTGGCGGCATCGCGTTGTTTGGCGTCGGCCTGATGGGCGGTATTCCTTCGTTCATGGCGGAGGCGGCTGCGAGTGAGAAGATCTTTCGACCTTATAAACGCAAGCGGGTGCTCGTGTGTATTTTTCAGCGCGGAGCGATGGATGGGTTGATGGCGGTGACACCTTTTCAAGATGCTTATCTGAAGATGGCGAGGCCGAATTTATTTGTCGGTGAAGGATTGATCGATCTCGATGGAAGGTGGGGGCTGCATCCGGGTCTGAAGGCGTTCGAACCGTTGTTCCGGGAAGGCAGGCTGGCGATTGTGCATGGGATCGGTTCGCCGAATACTACTAGGTCGCATTTCGATGCGCAGGACTATATGGAGTCGGGAACTCCTTTTAACAAGGGGACGGCAAGCGGGTGGCTGAACAGGGCGGTGGGGCTGTTAGGACATGATGGGATGACCCCTTTTTCGGCTGTCAGCCTGACGTCGGCTTTGCCCAGGTCCATGTATGGTGATAATCCGGCGCTGGCGATCGGCAATTTGCAGGATTTTGTGATTCAGCTCAAGGGGAATCCGGCATTGGCGGCGGCGGCAGCGCAAAGCCTGGAACAATCGTACAACAAGGCGTCATCGGGGTTGTTGCAGCAGACGGGGAAGGAAAGTTTTGAGGCCATGAAAATGTTGCAGGCGGCAGATATCCGTAATTACCAGGCGGCCAATGGAGCTGTTTATCCCAATTCACCTCTCGGCGGGTCGATGCGGCAGATCGCGCAGCTGATCAAGATGGATGTGGGTATCGAGGTGGCGTTTACGGAATCGGGAGGATGGGATACTCATTTTAACCAGGGGACAGATAATGGCGTGTTTGCGCGGAGTGTTACCGATCTGAGCGGCAGTATTGCGGCGTTTTGGAAGGATTTGGAGGCGTACCAGGATGATGTCACGGTGATGACGATGACGGAGTTTGGGCGGACGGTGCATCAAAACGGGACGGGTGGTACGGATCATGGGCGGGCTTCCTGCAATTTCATCCTGGGCAACCAGGTGGCAGGCGGGAAGGTGTATGGGGACGTGAAGGCGCTTGCGGTGGAAAATCTGGAAGATGGTCGGGACCTGCCGGTGACGACGGATTTCAGGAACGTATTTAGTGCGGTGGCGGACGCGCATTTGCAGATTGCGAATGATAAAGTGCTTTTTCCGGATTGGAGCGGGGTTCACGCTGGAGTTATGAGGGGGGCATGAATTGGCGCGGCCCCGTGGCGGGGGTCAAGGTTGGCGCTGCTGTTCGTAGTGTGCGCGGCGCATGTCGTCTTCATCGTCCATCTCGGGTCCTTTTTCTATTTTTTTCCAATCGATCGTCCGATTATATTTCTTCATCGCCAGTTGGGCGTCGAAGACTTCCGGTGAGGGGAAGACGAGGTTGTAGGGCCGGTAGTCGGGCTTGTCGGTGAAGAAATCCTGGAGGAGTGTCGCGGTGGCGTCGTACTGGTTGACGTAGGGGACGTCGAGGATGGTATAGATTGTCTTGAGGATCGAGCCGAAGTTGGCGTGGAGATGCGAGGTATAGCCGCGTTTGACATACGGGCCGGCCATCAAGAGAAGGCTCCGGTGAGCATCGATGTGATCGACGCCGCCCTGGGGGTCATCTTCCGTAATAATCACGAGCATGTGTTTCCAGTAAGGCGTCCGGGAGAGGAAGTGCATAATCCTGCCCAACGCGATATCGTTATCCGCAACATACGAGTGGATGAAGGGATAGCCGTCGGCGGGGCGGGGGCGGGCGGTATGGTCGTTGGGGACCTGCATGGTAATGAGTCGGGGCATTGTCGTTTTGCCGGGGGTTTTGGCGGTTTTGGTGGTTTTGGCGGTTTTGCCGGTTTTGCCGGTTTTGCCGGTTTTGGCGCGGAGCCACATCCTGGTGAATTCGGATTCGAACTGGTCCATGCGGAATTGGTCGGGGATATTGGTGTTGAAACCGGCGTAGTTGCGGCTGGTGCGAGGCCAGAGGGCTTTTTGCATCGGCACCATAACGGCATGGGATGAACCGGTGGCGGTGTCCATCCACGTTTCCCGGACATGAGCGGTCTCGTTGGCTTCGCCAAAATTGTAAAACGAGATATGGCTGCGTTCGAGCGCTTCCCAAAGGCCGCCCCGTTCGGCGTAGTCTTCAGGGTCCATGCTACCCGTCGAACCGGGGAATCTGCGGCCGGAAGCCCTGGAGAATAACTTAGCGGTCTTATCGGTGTTGGAGTTCGCTTCGACCCATTCGTTAGGTATGACGCCGAGCATCCAGTGGTGACCATGGATGGAGGCATCGCTATCGCAGTAATAGTTATCAGAAAAGGCGAACTGGGTAGCTACTTTGAGATGGTTGGGGGCGACATTCATATGACGCCAGGTCTTGTCCTTCGCGATGATATTGACATCGAGGCCAAAGCGGGCGAGGGTCGAGTCGCCTCTGCCGGATGGCAGCTGGCCCAAAACTTCATCGTAGGATCGATTCTCCTTAGTGATATAGACGATATACCAGATGGGGCTTTTGCGGATACCCTGGAGCGGCGGCAGCGGATTACGCCCATCATCGGTTATGGTTGTTTCTTGTCTAAAGGTATTTCGGATCGCCTGACTGGTGTATGTGGCCAGCTGGTCGCTGCCGGGGATGGGGATTTTCTGAAAAGTGCCCAACTGAATGTCACCAATGTAGGTGCCCTGGGGCGGGCGGATGAATCCATGTCCGCCGTTGGGGCCCGCGCCATAACCCCGGCAGGAGATCACATATAATGATTGTTCGTCTTTACTGAGCTGGACCTTTGCAGGGCCCCAGCCGGTGGGGATCAGACCTTTCGTGGCGCCGGTTTCCGCGTCGATGGCAGCGACGGCATTGAAACCAAGGAGGGCTACGTACAATGTCCGCTCGTCATGGCTGAGGGTCAGGCCGAAGGGCAGGAGGCCGCGGTAATGGTCAATCGCGCTGTCGACACGGATTTGGAGGGTCGATACGATCCGGTGTTGGTGGTAGTCGATTACGGAGATATTGTCATTGGTGGCATTGGTGACGTAGGCGAAGCGTTTACCGACGGCGATGGAATTGGGGCTTGAGCCGCCGACGACTTCCGCGCCTTCGACCATTTGGCCGATCTGGAAGCCGGGTTTATAGCGGTCGATCACGCGGTTGGTGGACAGGTCGATGGAATAAACGGACATGGCTTCGGGGGCCAGCGGGTCGCCAACGCCGGGGATCTTTCTGCCGTGCCAGGTATAGCCCGCTCTCGACTCTTTGGTATCGTTACCATAAGGGTGGAAGGGGAGGAGCATTGAGTCGAAGTTTCGAGGCGTCAGGTCGGGTAGTAAGGGATAGTCGTACATGCCCACGTTGGCGACAAAGGCGGTATGGTGATCGGGGCTCAAGGCGAGGCCAAAGGGTTGTCTGCCGGTCGGGATGGAGGCGGTGATCCGGCGAGTGGCCAGATCGATCCGGACCAGGCGGAAATTGCCGCGGTCCAGCACCAGCAGTTCATTGGCGTCGGCGTTGTACAGCAGATCGGAAGTGAAGCTGTCCTGGTAGTCGATCGTGTCCGGGGCGGCTGCTGCGCCGGAGGTCGGGATGCGACCGTTGAGCGAGATGGAATCCGTTCGTTGGAGCGTAGTGACGTCGAAAGCGATGATGGCTCCATCGTCGCCGCCGCTGAGATAGACAGTCCTGGAATCTCCGGCAAAGGCTACTCCGAGAAATGAGCCGTGCAGCAGGGGTGAGCGGATCTTGTGGTCATAGCTGGGGACACGCGTAGCGGAAAGGGTATTGTTGTCGATAATGGTAAATACGCCATTGTGCAGTGTAACGATCTTTGTCCCGTCGGGGGAGATTGCCATGCCAAAAGGGTCGTGGGTAATGCGGATCGTCGTGCCCGCGGGGGTGATGAACCGACCGCTGGCGAGGATGCTGGTGCCGGCGGTATCGATATGAGCATACTCGTTTATACCCGGGACTGTGAGTATGGAATATTGGCGCTGTGCCCGGAGGGACATGCAGAAAAGCAGGAAGGCCGGCAGCAGAAAACCTTTGGTGTTCATGCAGGCAATTTTACGATTAATCTATTCCTATGGAAACGCGGGAGGTGTTATCTTTACGTTATGATGAGGTCAGCTATCGTATTAGTGATTTTTATTCTGTCTATACTGGTGCTTTGTCAGTGCAAGAAGGGTGGTGGTGGGGGTGGTGGTGGCGGCCAAATAACGGTTGATACGACTGTGACGCCGAAGGATACGCCGATCTTTAAGGGAGCGGATGTGAGCTGGCTGACGCAGATGGAGGACTCCGGGTTTCAATTCTATGATTCTGCCGGGGCGGCGATGGATTGTATGCAGTTGTTGAAGAGCCTGGATATCGGAGTTATCCGGCTGCGGGCGTGGGTGAATCCGGCCACGAAATACAACGGGACAGCGGATGTGGTGGCCAAAGCGGTGCGGGCGAAGAACCTCGGGCTACGCGTCATGATCGACTTCCACTATAGTGATACGTGGGCCGATCCGGGACATCAGACGACACCGGCTGCGTGGAGCGGTTTGGGTTTCCCGGCGTTGGCGGATACCCTGTATAGTTATACGGTGACGGTGTTGGACTCGCTGCAGGCGGTGGGGGTAGTACCGAGTTTTGTCCAGGTCGGGAATGAAGTGGACAACGGGATGTGTTGGCCGGCGGGGGAGGCGGACTCGAACATGGCGAATTTCGCCGCCTTGGTGAAGTCGGGGTATCAGGCAGTCAAGTCGATCAATGACTCGATCAAGGTGATCGTGCATGTTTCGAATGGGTATGACAGTGTGCATTTTCAATGGTTGTTCGATGGTCTCAAGTCGAACGGTGCAAAGTGGGATATTATCGGGATGTCGTTGTATCCGACGGCAGGGACCTGGCAGACGTTCAATACGCAGTGTTTTGCTAATATGAACGATATGGTGGCGCGATATGGGACGCCGGTGATGATCTGTGAGGTGGGCATGCCGGAGAATCAGGCCGGTACCTGTAATTGGTTTATTACGGACCTGATCCACAAGGTTAGGGCGGTGAATGGAGGAAATGGATTAGGGGTAATGTATTGGGAGCCGGAGAGCTATGCGCCGTTCCTGGGTTATGGACTGGCTGCGTTTGATAATACGGGAAAGCCGACGGTCGCCATGGATGCTTTTGCAAACTAATTTTTCAGATGAGGATAATTCTTGTTTTGTGCTGTTGTCTCGGCGCGCTGGCGGCGGCGGCTCAGCGGCAGCATCGGTCTTTGGATGACGGCTGGCGGTTCCATTTTGGGAATGCGGCTGATCCGGCGAAGGATTTCAATTACAGTACTGTAACTATTTTTTCCAAATCGGGCAAGTCGGAGGGGACGGCGATTGCGCCGAATTTTGATGACAGGGACTGGAGGGAGGTGTCGGTGCCGCATGATTGGGCGGTGGAATTGCCGTTTGAGCAGTCGCCGGACTTCGATGTGATGAGTCACGGGTACAAGCCGGTCGGGGGGCATTATCCGGCGACGAGCATCGGCTGGTACCGGAAGCGTTTTGTGGTGTCGCCGGCGGATTCGGGGCAGCGGTTCGTGCTGCAATTCGATGGGATTTTCCGGGACTCCAAAGTTTGGATCAATGGGTTTTATTGTTGTGCGAATGCGAGTGGATATAGCGGGTTCCCGGTTGACGTGACAGACTTTATCCGGTATGGAAAGGACCATGTGCTGGTGGTACGGGTCGATGCCACGCAGTATGAAGGATGGTTCTATGAAGGGGCGGGAATTTACCGGCATGTTTGGTTGAATCAGTATGATCCGCTGCATATCGCGGAGGATGGGTTGTTTGTGCATTCGGCGGTTCACGGGCTGGCCGGGAAGGGATCTGCGGAGCGTACGCCGGAGGCCGAGGTCACGGTGGAGACGACGGTTGCGAACGAGAAT
>DATMLR010000518.1:0-2646 GCA_035570015.1 Puia sp. | reverse complement strand
TACTCCTCATCCAGGTTCAGGTCAAGGCTATCGGTCAGGACAAAGGATCCGCTGTAGCCGCCCGGCCGGTAGGGGTTGATGCTGGCGATGACGGTATCGGGATCCCGGCCGAAATAGCCTTGAAGGTGCGCCTTGAGCGGGTGTCGAATGGGGCGGCCTGCCGATGTTAATATAAACGCTTTAAACCGGACAGTATCACCAGGTTTGTATTTGGGTTTGCTGAAGACAAAATATGACCGGTAGGGTTTTGGGCGAAAACGGGTCCGGAGCCGGTACCGGGCGGTGCGGATGAGGGTCCCGGGGAACGTCCACCAATGCTGACTTCTACGGTAACCAAAGTGCTGTGTTGACTCGATCGAAAAATAGTATAATGCGCCCTGGTCGACGATATTCACCACACGCGTATTGCGCCATTCACCGAGCGGGTAGGTATTGGTAGTGGAATCGTAACGGATGCGGCGCCGGCGGATTGTCAATATGGCGCCGGTGATCGTTTGGCCGTCCGTTGTATGGAGGCTAAGCGCGGCTTCCCTGCCGCTGCTGAGCAAATCATACCGAAGAGGCCCGAGTGTCTGCAGGTTAGCGTGGAGACGGCTGCCGCTGGCCAGGACAAACAGATAATCGCCGGGTGGTAAATGCAGGTCATCAGGCTCTTTTGAACTGGTCAGGAACGAATCGACCGCTGTGCCGAGCATCTTAGCCCAGCCATCCATGTCATTTTGATACAGGAGTAGTGCCTGTTGCGGATCGAGGCGATAAACATAAGTGTAGACGCTGGATTGGCGGCTGCTGGTGAGATTGTTTTGGGCATGGGTAGTCAAGGTCGCTAACGAGAGGGTTAGCGTGAGCAATCGGATTCTCATGTGAGATAGTTTTGAGAAGGATGCGGGGAAGGGGGGAATTACATAATGGAGTGATCCGTATAGAAAACCCAGCACGTCCGTGCTGGGTTACATCATCAAGATTTTGATGATAATCAAGTTAGCCGATTCTGAGCGGAAGACGAGGTTCGAACCCGCGACCTACAGCTTGGGAAGCTGTCGCTCTACCAACTGAGCTACTTCCGCAGAAGGTTCTGCAATACCGGAGTGCAAATGTAAGTGTTGTGTCTTCTCCCGCAAATATTTTTTACTTCACGGGGGTTGCGCCTGGCGTGGCGAGGCGGCTTAAATACTTAACGCCTAACCAACTGTCCTTCACTGGAATTAGCCATTTGGTCTCTAATTCTTCTTTGGACTGGATCGTATTGTTGAAATAGAACGTTTCAGGGGTAACGGCGCCTGAGCTCAGCGCCTCGGGAAATTGGGCCATCGGGACCAAGACGACATGCGCGTCAATATAAAACGCCAGGTTCAGCCTGTCGAAAAGCCGGATACCGGTTTGCTGTTCGATCTGCCTGATAAGATGGACCGAGCTGTCGGTGCTGCAGCCGCTGACGCCGGAAGCGGTCTCGTCTGCCATCAGGACAATGAACTGGTCGTAATTGATCCCGGCGTGGCCCTTGACGGGTGTGCCATGGGAGGCCCAGGTCTGGATGAAGGAGGTCAGCAGCTGCTGGGTTTGCGCAACTTCTTTGTCCGTAAACGGGCGATGGCCCTGATATATCCAGACGCGGGAAGATGGATCGAAACTGGCGGTACTCATTCCGCAAAGTTAATCAATCGAAGCGGCAATCAGCTCGGCGATATCCATGACCTTGACGGAGTCCTCCTTTTCTTCGTGCTTGACGCCGTCGGTCAGCATCGTATTGCAAAAAGGACAGGCGGCGGCGATGATACCGGCACCCGTCGATAAGGCTTCATCGCTCCGGTCGAAGTTCACGCGGGTCGAACCTTTCTCTTCCTCTTTGAACATCTGTGCTCCGCCGGCCCCGCAACAGAGGCCTTTGCTGCGGCAGCGCCGCATTTCCACCAGTTCGGCGTCGAGGGCGGCTAAAACGTTGCGCGGGGCCTCATAGATGCCGTTGGCCCTCCCCAGATAGCAACTGTCGTGGTAGGTTATCCGTTTACCTTTAAAAGGGCCGTCCTCCTTCACCCTGATCTTTCCTTCATCGATCAGCTGCTGGAGGAAGGCCGTATGATGGATCACCTCATATTGGCCGCCCAGCTCGGGATATTCGTTGCGAAAGATATTGAAGCAGTGGGGGCAGGTGGTAACGATCTTCTTTACACCATAGTTGTTGAGCAACTGGATATTTTGATACGCCATCATCTGGAAAAGAAATTCATTCCCGGCCCGGCGAACGGGGTCGCCCGTACACATCTCTTCCTTGCCGAGTATGGCGTAACGGATGCCGATCTTAATGAGGATGGAGGCGAAGGCACGGGTGATCTTCTGGGCGCGCTGATCGAGGCTGCCGGCGCAGCCGACCCAGAACAGGATATCGGGGTTTTCGCCCTTTGCGGCAAACTCAGCTATAGTTGGAATCTCCATGAACGGATAAATTTCTGTAAATTTAATCGATAAATGCTAAAACCGATATGGCCACTGCCGACAGCTTGTTATTAATCCGCAATTATGACCTTTGGTGCAACCTTTCCGACAAAGAATACCAGGACCTGAATGTCGAACATCGGGTGATGGAAGTACCCAAGGGACAATATATCTATTTCGAAGCCTACAATCACAATAAGATCTATTTTGTTA
>DATMLR010000517.1:0-15383 GCA_035570015.1 Puia sp. | reverse complement strand
TTCGTTCATATTTTCTTTAATACACGTCTTTAATATAGCGGCCGGATTCCTTTAGTTCATTCAGGAAAGATTCGGCCTGGGCTGCGTTCCGGTTCCCTTCCTGCCGGATGATGGACAGCAGGGTATCTTCCACCTCGACGCTCATGGGCTCTTTCGCCCCGCAGACATAGACATGGGCGCCGGACTGGAGCCAGTGGAAAAGTTCGGTCGCGTGTTTCTGCATCTTGTGCTGGACATAGACCTTGTGTGCCTGGTCGCGGGAGAAGGCGGTATTGATATGCGTTAGTACACCGGTCCGGACCCAATCCTGGATCTCCGATTGGTAGAGGAAATCGGTAGTGAAATGCTGGTCGCCGAAGAACAGCCAGTTCTTGCCTGTTGCGCCTGTGCTGTCTCTTTCCGCCAGGAAGGCCCGGAAGGGCGCGATGCCGGTTCCGGGGCCGATCATGATGACATCCTTTTCCGGCTCGGGGAGTCTGAACTGTGCGTTGTGGTGGACATAGAACTCGATGACCTGGCCAGGGAAAAGCTGCGAAAGGTGGTCGGAGCAAAGCCCGTGCTTCTGTCCGGTGTTGACCGAGAAGGTATCGAGAGCTACGGTAAGGTGGATCTCGCCGGGGTGGGCTTCCGGAGATGAGGAAATGGAGTATAGCCGGGGGGCGGTAGGCTCCAGGATAGCAGTCACTTCCAGAAATTGGCGGCTGTCCTTTACCGGGTAGATCTTTAGCAGGTCGAGCAGCCCAATGCGGGTTTGGGGAATATCCTGGAGGACGATGGCCGCGTATTTTTTTACCACGCGTTCAGGCAGGTAGACGATATTGAGCTTCTTCTTCAGGAGATCGGCGATGGTCCAGTCTTCGGTCTTATAGGAATGCCGGTGGCCGGGATCGATACCGGACAGCGCAATGATCCCGTCAACGGTTATCGCGGGGTTTTCCGGGACGATGCCGATAGAGTCGCCAGGAAGATAATCGACGCCTTCCGCGGCAATCTCAAGGTGGTGGGTCCGTTTGGAGGAACCGCGGTCGTTGAGATTGATATTGGTGAGAATGGTGCCGGTGTAGAGTTTCTTTCCGCCAGGGCGGGGCGTAGCGATTTGACCGGCGGCGGGGCTGGTGGTAGGCGTGCCTGCGGTTCGCGGACTGACGGGGCTGGTAGCTTCGGGGCTGTTGAGCTGCTGAAGGATATTGTCGAACCAGTGGCCGGCTTCAGCTTCATAGTCGGTGTCGCATTTTTGAAGGGAGGCAATCCGCTGGCCGCCGATATTGTACAGCTGCTGGTCGACGTCTTCGCCGGCCTTGCAGAACAGCGGGTAGGCGGTGTCGCCGAGGGCCAGAACGCTGTATTTCATGTGGTCGAGCCGGAGGCCGCCCTTGTGGATATGGTCATAAAATTTCTTTGCGGCGGCGGGGGGCTCCCCGTCGCCCTGAGTGCTGATGACGGTGAGGAAATATTCTTCTTTGGACAGGTCGTTCAGACGATATTGTTCGAGACCGACCAGCTTAGCCTGAATGCCTTTCTTTTTTGCTTTGGCGGCAAAATCGATCGCCAACTTTTTGGAATTGCCGGTTTCGGTGCCGTAGGTGATCGTGATGCGGCCGACGGAAGGAGTGGCGGACGCGGATATGGCGGGTCCTGTGACCGGCGCGGCGCCGGTTTCACCGGATCGTTGCGCGACTATGCCGGCCAGGTAGCCGCTTAACCAGATCAGTTCTTCCCGGGACGCGCCGGTGATCAATTCCTGCACCAAGGTCAATTTGGGCGAATTCAGCATAGCGAAATCTTTTTGGGTGTTACGGCCGTGGACGGATTCGATGTTAGGGACGTGGACGGATTCGATGTTACCCGCATTACCGATGGAAAATAAGGTGACGTCGATGTTGCAGCGGGCAGCCAGGCGAAATCGGGCTGTAAGGCGCCTACTTTCCCGATGATGACCAGGGAAGGGGATTGCCAGGAGCGGCCGGCTGCAACAGCGAGGTATTGGCGGATCGGATAATTGGTTATTTGCTGGTTGGGGGTTGTAGCCTGTTCGATAATCGTGATCCAACGATCATCCGGGATGCCACTATCCAGGAGCCGGCCAACAAGGTCATCGACGGGGATTGAAGACATATAGAAGACGAGGGTGTCGCTTGTTAAGGCGAGATCATTCCAGTAGTGGTCATCCAACCCGTCGTTGCGCCAGGCGGTGAGCAGCCGGACCGCGGTGGAATAGCCGCGCGCGGTGAGCGGGATTCCGGCGTAAGCAGCTGCGCCGAGGGCTGCAGTAATGCCGGGCACGAGCTCATAACAGATGCCTTTAGATATAAGCGTTCGAAGCTCGTCGAGGATATTCGAGAAGATTGAAATATCGCCGCCCTTCAGACGAACGACGAGGCGGCCTGCGGCAGCGTGTTCGACCAGCAGGTCATTGACGACCGACTGAGGGGTGCTGGAGTCGTTTCCGCCTTGCTTGCCGACGCTGATGATGTGCGCGGATTGCGTTGCGTATTGGGTCAGGATCTCCGGACTTACCAGGCGGTCCGCGATGATGACGTCGGCGTGTTGCAGCCAGCGGAGCGCTTTGACCGTTAGTAGCTCAGGGTCACCGGGGCCGGCGCCGATGAAGATTACTTTTCCAGGAGTAATATGTTGGTTAGAATGATTCATGGGATTTGCAAGAGGCAGGCGCCGACTGTGACGTGGCTGGTTTCATCGATGAGGATCGCTCCGCCGTTTGCGGGAAGGTCGGTATACGCGTCGAAGGGCAGCGGAGCGGCGGTGCGGAGGGTTATCTTAACGATGTCGTTGAGGCCGGCATGGCTGGGTGCAGGTTGCCGCTCCAGGGTGTTGACGTCCAGCCGGTATTCGATGTCCCTGACCAGACCACGCACGGTCCGGCTGCCCAGTTGGAGCAAGTATTTGTTGCCGGCGCTCAGAGGTTTGGAGTCCATCCAGCAGACCAACGCCTGGAATTCCTGCGCGAGCTGCGGCGGGCGTTCGCCATTCACCAGCAGGTCGCCCCGACTGATATCGATATCATCTTCCAACTGCAGGATCACGCTTTGCGGTGCGAATGCGGCTTCGACGTCCCGGCCGCCCGTGGAGATCCCACGGATGCGGCTGGTCAGCCCGGAGGGCAGAACGGCGATAAGATCCCCTTTCCGCCAGGTGCCGCTGCTGATCTTGCCCGCATAGCCGCGGTAGTCATGAAGCGCCTCTGTTTGCGGCCGGATAACATACTGAATGGACAGCCGGCCCCTGGTGTAGTCAATGTCTTTTTCCAGCTCGGTTTTCTCGAGCAGTTCCAATAAGGCTACCCCTTCGTACCAGGACAGATTGGCCGACCGATCGACGATATTGTCGCCTTTCAGCGCGCTGATCGGCAGGTAGACGACGTCTTTCAGCTGAAGGGACCGGGCGATCTCCGCATAATCAATCACAATATCGTTATAGCGGTCCTGCGAATAACCCACGAGGTCCATCTTATTGATCGCAACGACGACATGGGGAATATTGAGGAGGGACGCGATGATGGAGTGACGGCGGGTCTGTTCCAGGATGCCGTTACGGGCGTCGACGAGGATGATAATGAGATTAGCGTTGGAGGCGCCGGTGACCATGTTCCGCGTATACTGGATATGACCCGGGGCGTCAGCGATGATGAATTTACGCCGGGGCGTGGAGAAATATTTATAGGCAACGTCGATGGTGATGCCCTGCTCGCGTTCGGCGCGCAGCCCATCTGTCAGAAGGGCGAGGTCGATCTCTCCGTCCTCTTTGTTGCGGCTTTGGCGTTCGAGAGCCTCTAACTGGTCGGTCAGGATGTTCTTGCTGTCGTAGAGGAGGCGGCCGATCAGGGTGCTTTTCCCGTCGTCTACGCTGCCCGCAGTTATGAATCTGAGTAAATCCATGGCGTTTTTATTAGAAATAACCGTTACGTTTTCTGTCTTCCATTGCCGCTTCGGAGACTTTGTCATCGATGCGCGTCTCCCCACGCTCGCTGGTTCGGGTGGCGGTGATCTCGCGAATGATGTCGTCGATCCCGGCGGCTGCGGACTCCACTGCGGCGGTACAGGTCATGTCGCCGACGGTGCGATAGCGAACGCGGCGTCGTTCCACCTGGTCTTCCGCATCCAGCCGGATGAAGGGAGAAATCGCGACCCATTGTCCTTCGAAGTGAATTACTTCCCGTTCGTGTGCGAAATAGATGGAGGGCAACGCGATCTTTTCGCGGCGGATATAATTCCAGATATCCAGCTCCGTCCAATTGCTGATCGGGAAGACCCGGACGTTCTCGCCCTTGCTGATCCGGCCGTTATAGAGATTCCAAAGCTCGGGGCGCTGCCGTTTCGGATCCCAACCGCCGAATTCATCGCGTACGGAGAAAATGCGTTCTTTGGCCCGGGCTTTTTCTTCGTCACGGCGGGCGCCCCCGATACAGGCGTCGAAACCGAACTCTTCGATCGTATCCAGGAGCGTAAAAGTTTGCAGCGCATTACGGCTGGCAAACTTCCCGCCGGGCTCGGTGAGCTGCCGTTTTTTGATGGTTTCTCCTACGTTCCTGACGATCAGGCGTTCGCCGATGCCGGCTGCCAGTTCGTCCCGGAAGGCCAGTGCTTCGGGAAAATTATGGCCGGTATCGATATGCACGAGGGGAAAGGGAAATTTCCCCGGCCGGAAGGCCTTCAGCGCCAGGTGGACGAGCGTGATCGAATCTTTTCCACCGCTGAACAGGAGGGCAGGCCGTTCGAATTGGCCGGCCACCTCCCGCAGAATGTGGATCGCTTCTGACTCGAGTTGGTCCAGGTAATCCAATGTAGTCGATATGTTTGCGGTGCTCATAATTTATCGGTGTGGAGTTCGGGATGAAGGTCCGCATGGATCGTCGCTATGTGCAGGCCACATTCTTTCAAGGTACTGTCTTCCCACCACCATCTGCCGGCCCTGAAATCTTCACCCGCGCGGACTGCACGGGTGCAAGGGGCGCAGCCGATGCTGACAAACCCCTTGTCGTGCAAAGGGTTATATGGAATATTGTGCCTGTCGACGTATGATTTGACCGCAGCGGTATCCCAGAGAAGCAGCGGGTTATATTTGATGATTTTGTTGGTATCGTCCCACTCCGCGACGCGATGGTCCTGCCTGTCCGGGGAATGCTCCGCGCGTAGTCCGGTGATCCATACGGCGTTGCCTCGTAATGCTCTCTTAAGAGGTTCAACTTTGCGGATATGGCAACAGGCTTTACGATTGGCCACCGATTCGTAAAAGGCGTTGGGGCCGTTCCCGGCCACCCAAGGTTCGAGCAGGGCCCTGTCAGGGTAATATGCCGTGATCCGGGTTTGGTATCGTTCATTCGTGGCGTTCCAGACGGAGTAGGTCTCAGCGAAGAGTCGGCCGGTATCCAATGTAAAGATGGAGATCGGCAGTCCGGCGTCCAGGATATGATGCGTGATGACCTGGTCTTCGAGGCTAAAACTCGTCGAGAACGTTACTTGGCCGGGGAAACCGGCCGCCAGCGCCCTCAGTGCATCCGGGATGGATAATCCACTAATTTGGTCGAGTATTTGAGTATTCGGTTTTGAGCTGCTATTGTCCATCTTAATTGATCATGAGTGTATTTAAGGAGGTCTATGGCTGGGAAGGGATAGCCAGGATCAACAGCAACAACAGCAGGGGTTGGCGCAGATGGACGAGGAAGGCAACAGATGGGAGGAGGACCTTATCATGTGAATGTCTACCATTATTGTGGACAAAGATAGGGTGGCGAATCCAAATACGCAAAAAAAAGACCGGGATCGTTCGAAAAAAAAGTCGACCCGGTCTTTTTCGTCTAATATCCGCAAGGCGGAGCCTTGCGGGGGGAGAGCCAAAAGGCTCTTTTTTTAATATGTTATTTTAGTGGAGTATTGCCCGGGGGAGCCGGAGCGCCTTTGGAATATTGTTTTTCCCACTCGCCCATCTGATACAGCAGCTGGAAGGTAGACATGATATCCCGGGCAAAATCGAATTGCTTCTCATTCAGGTTACCGTTTCCTTTTTGCAGATACATCTGGGCATTCATCGCCAGCTGTTCGTCGGTCATATTGTCGCCGAGCGACTTATAGTATACCATTTGCTGTTGAAGGTCTTTCTTTAAGGAAGCATCGACCTTTTTCGCAAGGGTCCAATCTTCGGCCGTATAGCAGGCCTGGAGGAAGCGGAAGGAGAAAATGTCGTGCATATTGCCCCGATTCGATGTCATCCCGTAGGGCATATTGGTCTGCAGCACATTTTGGTCGTAGTATTCCAGCACCTTGCGGGCGGAGTCCTTCCGGCCGGCTTCGGCGAGGCTTTGCGCCGTCTGGGCGACAGCGTACTTGATCGAATTGAGGTGGCGCCGGTTCTCTTCATCATAGTAGACGCCGGGCGTGGAAGCGTTGCCAAAGGCAAATTTCTCCATGATCGTCCGGTAGGCGGCATCGTCATCAACGGCGTCGGCATTTTGGCTATTGGGATTCTCCACCGGAACGAGCTGGTAGGCAAGCCCCCGCAGCCGGGTGTATTTGAGCAGTCCGAGGCTGGCCAGGTCCTGCGGCGAAGTGAAGCAGATCGGGCGCTGCCATTTGCTGGAGGCGATCACCGCGAGCATGGCGAGGTCATTCTTGACCAACAGTCGTTTGTCAGCCGGAATGTCGATGTGCAGTTCACTCACGACGCTGTCGCCGGGATGCACGGTACCGTTGCTACGAACGGTATTGATATCTACGGGAACGGAGAAATGGTGGGTGGGGACCAGGTTGATCGCGTCTCCATTTTCCTGCACCGTGGTGTATTTCGTCTCGTCGCTTCCAACTACGTTCTTGAGGATATCATACAGGTCATAGTATTTATTGGGGTCAAAACCGGGCATTTTGTCATTAAAAATGCTATAATTACGCCGGTCGCCCATGATCTGTTCGGGTGTGAAGATGACATCGAACGGTGCGCTCTCATTGATCTTATAGCGCATTTGGTTCATGTACCAGTCGCTGGTCAAAAGCGTGTTGACCATAACGCGCACGTCGGGGCGGATGCCTTCCACTTCTTGCGCGTACCATAGGGGATAGGTATCGTTGTCGCCGAAGGAGAACAGGATGGCATTCTTCGGGCAGCTTTCGAGATAGTCCTTCGCGAGGTCGCGGGCCAGGGTCTTTTTGCTGCGGTCATGGTCATTCCATTCCTGGTTGCACATCAGTACCGGCACAGCCAGGAAGCAAAGCCCGGCTGACAGATAGCCCGAAACGTCGCTGCGGCCTTTTACCACGTATTTCGCCAGGAATTCCTGTACGGCGATTGCGCCAAGCCCGATCCACATGGCAAAGGCATAGCAGGCGCCCGCATAGGCATAGTCCCGTTCGCGCGGCTGCAGACCGGCCTGGTTCAGGTAGATGACGATCGCCCAGCCGGTGAAAAAGAAGAGCAGCATGACGACCCAGAAGTCATTGCGGTGACGGACAAATTGGAAGACGAGGCCAAAGATGCCCAGGAGAAGGGGCAGCATGAACAGCCGGTTATAGGATTTGTTGTTGATGTGGATGCTGTCCGGCAGTTTGCTTTGATTGCCCAGGCGGGCATCGTCGAAGAAAGAGATGCCCGTGATCCAGTTGCCGTCGCGGGCGTTGCCAAAGCCTTCAAGATCGTTCTGTTTGCCCGCATAGCTCCACATAAAATAGCGGACGAACATCCAGTCGGTCTGATAGTTCCAGAAATACAGGAAATTATTCGCCATCGTCGGCGGGTCATCGCCTTCGACACGTCCGAACCGCTTATAGGTATCGATCTCCTGGCGTTCGTTCGTGCCGCTATACATTCGCGGGAACAAGTGGGCGTTGGGAGCACCGGACCAATCCTGGACAACGGTCTTGCCGGCGACTTCATATTTGTCTTTTCCCTTCACGTAAAGGTCGGACCCTGCTATGCTCTGGGCGGGATCGGTGTAGTCAGGACCAATCAGCAGGGGCCAGTCGCCATACTGGTCGCGGCCGAGGTAGGCCTCCAGGCTTACAGGATTGTCGACGTTGAACATATCCACGGCGGGATCAGCATTGCTGCGGATCATGGTGGTGAAATAAGTCGAATAGCCCAGGAGCATGAACCCAACACACCAAACGGTCATTTTGAGATAATAATAATGGTTGCGAACCGCCCACCGGTTGATGAAGATCAATGCGGCGGCGAGCAGGGCAAAAAAGAAGGCGAAGCCGACAAAGAACGGCAGGTTTAGATTGTTGACAAAGAAGATGTCAAATATGCCAGCGCCTTTGATGGTATATTGGATGACGAATTTCAGTACGAGGCCGGTGATCGCGCAGCCGATCAGGAACGCTATGATGGTCCCCCCGATGGTTGGTTTATAACGTCTGAAGTAATAGACCATCACAATGGCCGGGATCGTCAGGAGGTTCAGCAGGTGGACGCCGATGGAAAGCCCCATCATAAAGAAGATAAAGATGATCCATCTGTCGGCGCCGGGCTTGTCGGCCTGCTCTTCCCATTTGAGGATGGCCCAGAAGACGAGGGCGGTGAAAAAGGCGGACGATGCGTACACTTCCCCTTCCACCGCGCTATACCAGAAGGAATCACAAAAGGTATAGGCGAGCGCGCCGACGGCGCCGGCGGCCATGATCATAAATGTTTGGCTGCCGTCGGGCTGGACGTCGGGAGCGCTTTTCTGGACGATGCGGCGGGCAAAGTGGGTGATGGACCAAAAAAGGAACAGAATGGACAGGCCGCTACCTATCGCACTCATGAAATTGACTCCGCGGGCGGCGGTATGGGGGTTATCGCCGAACAGAATAATGAAAAAGCGGCCCAGCAGGATAAACAATGGTGCGCCGGGAGGGTGGGGGATTTGCAGCTTATAGCAACTGGAGACAAACTCGCCGCAGTCCCAGAAGCTGCCGGTGGCTTCCATCGTCATGACGTATACGGTACATGCAAACAAACCCACGATCCATCCGGTCACATTGTTCACTCTGTTGAACTTCATTTGTATATTTTGTTTTTGGGGTCCCAAATATAAGGATTCCGGGATGCGGGAGCCCTATTTAACAAAAACCTTTTGTACCTGGCGGCCCGTATCCGTATCGACGACAACGAGATAGATGCCTTGAGCGAGGTTGCGGACAGAGAGGGTTTGCAGGTAGCCCTGGACATCTTCGTCGACGATAAGCCGGCCGATCACATCCATGAGCCGGATGCGCCGGCAGTTGACTGTACTGTTGATATAGAGGGTTCCGTCTGTGACAGGGTTGGGATATATGGTAATGAGACCGCCGTCGCCGGTCAGGACGACCGAGCGGACCGGGGAGTAGCTGGAGTTGCCGTTGAGGTCGATGAGGCGCAACTGGTACCAGGTGGTGCCGGGCGTCAGTCCGCGGTCAGTGTATTGATAAGTATGGACCGAATTGGTGTCGGACAGGGGCGGCAGCGAGTCGATGTCATTGAAATGGATGCTGTCGGTACTTTTGGTGATGACGTATTGCCGGAGGGTCTGATCGTGGCTGGCGCTCCATTGGAGGAGGGCGGCGTCGCCCGATTTCACCGCCGTGAAGGTCAGCAGGGCGGGAATGGAGTTTGCCGGCTGGACCGGTGCCTGATTACAAATCCAGAATTCGGAGAACCCGGTTACCGAGTATTCCGCGTAATACCCGTTGTCGTTAGGGATGATACTCACCTGGCCGGGGCGCGCATGATACTGCCAGAGGCCGCTCGTGTCATTGGCCAACGTGCTGTCTTCCTGGGCAGGAATAGGGCTGCTGTATTGCGCTACGCCCGACTGATAGGCATCGGCAATGGTCGTGCAGGATGGACAGCCGGTGGCGTCGATCAACGTATCGGCTTCGCTGTCGAGGAAATAGAACCGGACCGAAACGCTGTCTGACGGCGGGTTTGAAGGCTGGATCACGATATTGCGGTCGAGGTAGTATTGCATAGTATCGTGGCGGACGGCGCCAGTGTTGTTAAAGAAGACCTTCACATTCGTGAGGCCGAGATCCTGGCCGTTCGGATTGATCGCGGCGATCTGGCCGCCGCCCATGCTGAAATTGACCCAGTTGTTTCCGCTTACGGGCTGAGCGAGGCCGCTGGAAAGATCAGGGCCCTGGTAGACGGGAGTGGCGTCGAAGATGTGTACATCGTCTATTGCTACCCCTTCGTAGGTTGTAGCCGGGTCGCTGCTCATGACAATCCGGAACCGGACGTGGGTAGAATTTACCGGGATAAGGTAGCTGGAGACATGCCATTTGGGATAAGACATCTGCCAGGTCTGGTTGAGCGGATCATCATACCAGTTGGTTCCGCTGCCCACGGTGCCGAGCTTGATCCAGTTTACACCATCGATACTGTATTCTGCCCAATGGTAGTCACAGGCGCAGTCGTCTTCGGTCTGGAAAATATGGCTGAACGAGAGCTCGGGCTGGTGCAGACTACTGAGATCGAAACAGGGGGAGTACAGGTAAGATAATTCGTTGTCGTTATAGTTTCCGGTCAGACTGGTCACCCAGCAATTACTGCCATTGGCTGCCCGGTTGATGATGGTCTTATGCGGGGCGCCCCATTGCCAGCTGCTGTTGATGCCCCCCGTATACCAGTAGCCATTGTTGTTTTCGAAGCCTTCCAGGTAAGGGAAGCTGGAGATGAGCGGGACGGTTTGGAAGTTGACCGGGGAAAGGGTATCGTTGGCGGAATAGGTATCGCCGGGATAATGGACCCATGCAGTGATGCTATAGGCCTGATAAGCGGAAAGGTCTGCAGTTTTGCTAAAGGTATAGATGATTGAGTCGCCGGGATTGATGGAGGGTATCGTTTCAGAGACCGTAGCCCCGTTGATGGAGTAGGTAACCGGAATATTGCTTGCGGTACTATTACTATAATTCCGGACCTTGACGCTGATGGTTTCGGCGTTGGATAGCGAGCAGAGGTTGGAAGTATCCGGCGCAACCAGGGCAACCATGCCGATATCATTGGTGGCCCGGGTGAGGGTGATATCGTCAAAGGAATAACCGTTATTCAGGTTACCGTCGGGAATAACGTCGGTGGTGGAGGTATAGCCTTCGGTACCGAATTTGATCTGGAAGCTGCTGCTGACCGTCTGTAAAGCGTACTGGAGGATGCCGGTGACGTTGATATGAGAAGAAGGCTGATAGATACCGATATTGGCGGCGTTGGAATCGAGTGTATAAACGGGTATCCAGGCGGACTGGTCGCTGCCCCTGATCCAGACCTGGTTGCCGGGGAGGCTGAACGTGATCCCCTGGTTCTGATAATAGAAATCGAGCCAGATCTGGTCGGTGGCGGAATAGTTAGAAAGATTGAACGTGGTGATCAAACTGTCTGCAGTCGGCCCCAGGCTATAGTGGATCGCGTCCAATGTAGCACAGCGGTTGCCAGTCCGGGCAAAGCCGGTATTGATAAAGGTGCTGACCCTGCCGTTCACCGTATCGGTGTTGAAATCGCAGCGGTCATCGCCCAGGAAACCCATCGTGCGCGAAGTATAGGAAGCGGCGGCGGTCGTCTCGAACCCTTCGGTATAAGCGGGATTCAGGGTCACCGGGTTGTTGCTGAGGCTTCGGACGGAAGTATATAGGGTATCGTTACCGGTTTGAGGATCGCCGGGATAGGAAACCCAGACCTGAAGGCTGTAGGTACCGGGAGCCGAAAAGTCATAAGGAGTGGCGAACGTGTAATTATAGGTTCCATTGGCGGCGACAGTCGAGCTGCTGGTCTCGGTGACCGTCGCGCCGCCGTTGACCTGGTAGGATAGGGTGAAGGAACTGCCGGATGCAATGGTGCCGAGGTTCTTCAACTCCACGCTGATATTGCTGCTGCCCGGCAGCTGCGTGGAAGTGTACTGCCGTCCGGTTAGTGGACCGATCAGGGAGTCGATCGTAAAGTCGTTGTTGAGGGCGGCAAGCGAGCAGGAGCCGCCGGAGGGAATGACATTGCCCGCTACCGCCCTTCTCCCGTGACTTAAGCCATTCACGGCGCGGACGGAAAACCAGTAGCTGCTGTCGCGGCTCAGATTACCTTGAAGCCAACTGGTTCCCGCCGTGTTTGCTATGGCCACCATACTGTCCCCTTCAAGCCGCATGATGTCGTAGCTCGTGGCGGATGGGACGGCGGTCCACGAGAGTTGCGCATAACCTTGACAAGGGTTGCTGACAGTCAAAGTGGGCTGGCCGAGGATAGTGATTGGGTAATGCGACTGGTCGGTATAAGCGGTCGTATTCGCGGTCACGCGCACAATGGCGACATTGGAAACGGTCGCGGGTACCGTCCAGGGATATACGCCGCTGGAGGTGGCAGGTACTGAATTGCTGATCGTCGTCCAGGTACTGCCGTTATCGGTTGAATAATCGATAGTAAAGGTATTGGCGCCCGTTCCATAGGCGTTCCAGCGGATGTTCTCGATGTTCCCGGGAACCCAGGTCTCATTGCCATAAGGATAGAGCAGCTGTATGGATGGCTGGATGACCTGCCAGGTGATGGCGTAGGGTTGAGGTCCTTGCGGGACATCTGTACCATTTACGGTGATCGTAAAGGTTCCGCCTGCAGGATTATTGATCACCACCTGCTCGATATTGTTAAGGGTATCGATCCCTTCGACCGCCACATCGCCAACGTGGGCCGGATCAGGATTCAGGATAAGCGGATGGTGGAGGGCGCCGCCGGGGTCCGTGACGGTAAGATCGAGGTTATTGACAAGGGTTGCGGCGGCGTAGGGAGCTGCGGGGTAGTCGGTCCAGCACAACATAACCCGAATCTGATGTGCGCCGGCGGGCACGGTGATCGTTGAGGTATTGTGGGCGCCGGTGGCGAGCTGGCCGGTGGCGTACTCGTTGGTCTCGAGCGATCTGTCGGCGGCGAGCGCGTTGAGGTTGCCGAAGCCAAAAGTAAAGTCGGGGCCGGGGTTACCCAGATCCGTAGCGGTATTGCAGACCAACGCTTTCAGGAGCGCGGAGGGCGGGTCCGTTCCGGGATATAGCTGACGGTATCGCTGCACCAGCAGGGCCAGCGTGCCGCCGACGGCTGGTGAAGCCATGCTTGTGCCGGTCGCGGAGATATAGTTATTATAGGGCCACGTGGAATAGATATTCGTGCCACCGGCAACGATCTCCGGCTTGATCCGGCCGTCGCCGTCCGGACCGCAGCTGGAAGCGTTGTTGATGGTATAGTTGCCGTTGTAAATATTGCCGACGGTCAGGATATCTTTAGCCGACTGAAAGCCCGATTTGATGGTGGAGTATTGGATCGGGAACGGGGAGCAGGAGAAAGCGCCGTCGTTGCCAGCAGCAAAACAATGCAGCAGGGTAGGATAGGTCCAGGCCTGGCCGTCGGTAAAGTTGGCGAGGTAATCATATTGGCCGTCATTGATACAGCCGCCATTGTAATCGGTATAGGAGTTGGAGGTTAGGGTCATGTCGTAGTCCCCAAGGTAGATGGGGGCTTCCAGCAGGATATCGCTGAAATACTGACTGATCAGCGTAGCATGCGGCGCCATACCCTGGAGGTAGGGGTTGAGAATACCGCCGCCGGCCGCTATTCCGGAAGTATGGACGCCGTGTCCGGTACCCGGCGGAGCGGAAAAACGGTCGATCTCCCGGCCGTTGAAATCGATATGCGTGTAGGGATCGGTGTCGTCGCCAATCCCGATCGTGACGCCGTCACCTTTCAGGTTTCTGCCCGAGGGCGCTGCCAGCGCATCTGCTCCATGGGTTGCCCGGTCGTTGTAATTGAGGGATCGGGGGGTCATCGGCTGCGGCGCGAGGTAACTGACAAAAGGCAGTTCGCTGATCTTTTGCAGAATGGCCGAAGCCGCCGGCTGGATAAAGATGGTATGTGCCGGCCGGATAAGCGTCGGGACGATAGCGGCGCCGGTGGCGGCGATCTGCTTGCGCACCTCCATAGAGTCCAGCGTGCCGAACCAGCTTATGGCAATGAGGGCGTCAGGGTATTGGGTGAGGCGGCGGGAGAGTTTGAATGTGGTGGGAAGCGGGGCAACGCTATTCACGCCATAGTGTCGAAGGTCGTCAGCAGAGAATCCGGTGTCGACTTCGGCGAGGTAGGCATGTCGGGGGATATAGTCGAATAGCCGGATGTTCAGTTCGTTCAATTCTTTTTTCTGCTGCGGATCGGGGAGAGGTTCGAATTGTAAGACGACGTAATATTTTCCGGCGTGTTGGACCGGCTTAAGGGATTCCTTGTGAAATTCGTGGGTAATCAAATTGAGATTGCCATGGAGATCGCCTTCTTTGAACCGGGCAACGGCAGGTGGCTGCTGGGCCGTGGCGTCGATGGCAAAGGACAGAACGGCGACCAGGTTCCCAAGGATCAGCTTATATAAAGTTTTGGTTTTCAACTATGATGGAATGGGATTTAAAGGGCGGCTGTTGTCTCACCTATAACGGTATGGCGCATGAAATATTTGGCTGCGTTGTAATATTTTCGGTATATTCCGCTCTTTATTTATTTGCTTATGAATGCTTCTACCCCGGTATCCGGTAATCGTTCGCTTGCCCTTGATATTTTCCGTGGAATGACGGTTTGCTTTATGATCATCGTCAATACGCAGATCAGCGATGAAGTCGCTTTTTCGCAGTTGCAGCATGCCAGATGGCATGGATTTACTCCCACGGACCTGGTATTCCCTTCCTTTCTTTTTGCGGTCGGCAATGCCCTTTCCTTTGCTATGAAAAAATGGGAAACGATGAGCCAGGCGGCGGTTGTCGGCAAGATCCTCCGGAGGACGTTGATTATCTTTCTGATTGGGTATCTTATCATTTATTGGTTTCCGTGGGTTCACCAGGAACCGGATGGGCATTGGGCGTTCAATCCTATTTCGCACACCCGGATACTGGGGGTGTTGCAGCGGATTGCACTTTGCTACGGGATTGCGGCGTTGTTGATCTATTATTGCTCGACCCGGACGGTGGTGGTAATCAGTGTTTTGTTGCTCTTGGGCTATTGGGTGGCTCTCTTGATTTTCCCGGTGGCGGGCGGCGACCCGTTCGGGATGGTGACGAATGCAGGGTATCGGCTGGACATGGCGATCCTGGGGGACGGGCATATTTATCATGGCGGGGAGAATGGCGGGGTTGGGTTTGACCCCGAAGGCATTCTCAGCACGTTCCCGGCGGTTGTGAACGTCGTTGTGGGTTATTACATTGGTGTTTTTGTCAGCAAGCAGGGAAAGACCTACGAAGGGCTTGCGAAACTGCTGCTGTGGGGATGTGGGTTCCTTGCGGTGGCGTGGTTTTGGAACCTGGTCTTCCCGATCAACAAGAAGATCTGGACGAGTTCCTATGTATGCCTCACGGTAGGGATCGACATCGTCCTGCTGGCGTTCCTGACCTATATTATCGAATTCCGGAAGAAAGTGA